>JALERC010000075.1 GCA_022763805.1 Mycoplasmatota bacterium
TTCCTATGACAAGGGATGTAGTTATAAAAAGTGATGATGTCGTTGAATATAATGTCGGAGATACATTTACTGCACCTGATTTTACTGTTTTTAATGTTAATGGTACAATTGAAAATAAATCAAAAGTGACAGTTTCGTATATGGATAGTAACGGAAATACTGTTTCACAAATTGATATGTCTAGACCTGGTAAATGGTATGTTGCTTATAGTTATGAATATAGCAGAGATGGTATGTTTATTCTTAGTATGAGAAGAAGAGTAGAAGTTATTGTAAAATAAAAAAATGTATCTAAATTGATACATTTTTTAATTTTAATTGATCTTTTTGTTTAACCATTTGTTTATATAAGAAATATTTTGCTTTATGAGTTACTAATTCAAAATCACCAATATATTCAATTATACTTGCATTAAAGTTGGTTTAAAACCTACTAAAAATGGAACTAAATTCTCTATCCGTGAAGGTGGTAGAACAGTTGGTTCAGGAAATATCTCTGAAATCATTAAATAATTTAGTAATTTAAAGATGTTTGATTGAATATCTTTTTTTATGTTATAATTATAATAGGTGATAGAATGAAAAAGGGTTTTACGCTAATAGAATTATTAGCTGTTATCTTAATTTTGGGAATTATTGCATTAATTGCAATACCTACAATTTCAAATATTTTAGACGAAGCTAGAGGTGGTGCTTTCAAAGCTACTGTTGAACAAGTAGTCAAAGCAGTTGAAAATAATTGTCAAGTAGAAAAAGTTGATAATCAAAAAGTTACTAGTATATATGTAATCAATAGTGGTAAGATTATACCTAAAATAGATATAAAGGGGTCACTTCCTAATAATGGAATAATATATGTTAATGATAAATGTGCAGTATCTTTAGGAATAGATGATAATAAACATAGTGCTAAAAAAGATTTAAACACTGATAATATTGTTTATAGTGATTGTACATCTAATAGTTGTGCTTCAAAAGAGCATATATTATATACGGAAGTTTTCTCAAAAATTGAAAATGCAGTTAATAGATGGAAAGAAGAATTTCCTGGTGAAATGCCACCTAATGGAAAAACATATAAAATATCTTTAGCATATTTTAAAGGTAGAGGTTATATTGATCTTAATTTCAGGAATCCTATAAGTAATCTTTGTATTCGTGATGTTAAAGATGTAGAAATAACAAATAATAATGGGAAAATGGAATTTTATTTTGGCATAGATGATAATCTTTCTAATGAATCATATTGTAATGGTACTAAGACTTTTTTAAGGGATGTTCTTATAAAAAGTGATGATGTTGTTGAATATAATGTCGGAGATACATTTACTGCACCTGATTTTACTGTTTTTGAAGCTAATGGTACAATTGGTAATAAATCAAATGTGACAGTTTCGTATGTAGATAGTAACGGAAATACTGTTTCACAAATTGATATGAATAGACCTGGTAAATGGTACGTTACCTATAGTTATTATCAAATTAGTAGTGGTATATTTTATCGTTATGCGAATAGAAAAGTAGAAGTTATTGTAAAATAAAAATGTATCTAAATTGATACATTTTTTATTTTAATTGATCTTTTTGTTTAACCATTTGTTTATATAAGAAATATTTTGCTTTATGAGTTACTAATTCAAAATCACCAATATATTCAATTATACTTGCATTAAAGTTGGTTTTAAACATGTTTAATCCTTTATAAGGATTATTTTTTATAGTTATATCAGACACAGCACCAAGATTAAATCTTTTGTAACCGTTATTTGCATATTTTTCAATAATTTTCCATAATATTAAATGTTTTGAATTGAATTGTTTATATTTTCTATCAAATGAATCCATGTATAAATATACTTCATTTCTATGTTTAGCTACTAAGACACATGATAAAATAATACCTGTTGGATAATCTCTTATTAACTTTGTTGCTTCAATTAATTGGTTTTTATAAACACCTAATTGTCTATCAGCATCTATTTTTTTTGAAATTATTTTCTTTGATGATTCTTTTCTTTTTAGTACACTTTGATTTATATTACTACAATAAGCTTCTTGTTGTTCATATCTTTTTTTTATATTTCTTAAATATACTTCTGTGTCTAATTTAGCATAATAGAAATCCATTTTATCTGATTGAGAAAAATATTTATAAGAATTTTCGATAAATTGTAAATCTCTTTTATTTTTATTATCTAATTGTGTATATAGATAACTTAATTCATTTTGATCTGCTCTATAAATTTTGATTCCTTTTTCTTCTGCTGTTCTTATTTTTGTTTTATATTCTCTTTTAATATTTTTAAATAATATTCTATAATCTTTAGTTAAATCGATAATTGCTTCAAATCTAGGTTTCATTGCTTCAAAGTAACTATTAAATCCATAATGATAATATCCTAATTTTTTTAAATTTTCAAATATTTGATTAAATGCTGGATTTGTTCCTATAACTTGACCTTTTTCATTATATAAATTTTTAAGTATTATTGGACATAGTTTAACTGCCATTACATTTTTTTTCCCTAAGAATTTCTTAACTTCTTTAGTAAATGTGTTTAAAAGTTCTGTATTTGAATAATCTATTAAAAATCCTCTTGGAGCAAAAGCATAATTGTATCCTTTAACATTTTGTATCATTAATAGGGAAGCAGCAATTAAATTACCACTTTCTATTGCACCAATATACATTATTTTATATCCTTCTTCTTGCATTGTTTTAGCACATTCAACAGTTTGAAATATTGAACTATATGGATATCTATCTGTGAATTCTTTAAATTCTAATTCTGTAAGTTCTTTAACAATCATCTAATCACTCCTTCAAAAATTATTTTATTATAACACAAAAAACGTATTCTTATATAATTATATCACGTATAATACTGATTAGTAAATCGATGAAGTTGAAATACTTATCATTTACTATATAATATTATCTATTCATTTTATAAAATGAATAGATAATTTGCGATTGAGTTTAGGCAAATTATATCAAGGGTTTTAG
>JALERC010000076.1 GCA_022763805.1 Mycoplasmatota bacterium
AAAATTATATAATATTTCGTGTAAAAAATTATTACACTGTAGTGAGGCAACATAATTACCAAAATTTAATGTTTTATAGTTATTAAAATATAATAATGTTGGATAATTGATGTTGATAATAAATAAAGAAGCAATTAAAAAAACAATTAAATTACTTTTAAAATTAGTTAATGAAATAAAGAAAATTTTATATATAATTTTTGATAGTAAATATGTTTTTAATAATATAAATATGAAATATATGATATTAAGTGTGTTATTAAATTCATAATATTCAATTTCGAAATTTGAAAATGAAAAATTTAATATGGTAATTAATATACATATAATAGTTAAAAAGTATATACTATTCATTTTGATAATAGATTTTGATAGAAATTTATAATGTTCTTTATAGTTTTTATATCTAAGCTTAATCAAATAATTATTGTCTATATATGTGTAAAATTTTATATTTAATAATAATGGAACAATGATAAATAGCATATTGAATACTTTTCCATCATTTAAAATTGATATAAAATATTCTATATAATCTAAATCTAAATGACTCTTTTTATTTACTGCATAAAAACAAATAATAATTGATATTAAAAATAAAATATTTGCTTCTTTTTTTGTAAAAAAATCTTTGTATAAATTATTATTATTTTTCACAAGACATCACTAAACTTTCTTTATCTTTATATCTATAAAAAAGTGCAATATATGAAACAATAACTAACAATAGCATGTATATTATTACAACTACATATGATACTTCAGGTAGACTTGTTATAGTACTAGTTGAGAGAACATTAGCAATATCATAATTAAATGAAAATATTGGAGAAATAGTTGTACAAATAATATTAAAAATCTTTACAAAAACAAACGATTCAATTATCGTTAAAATAAAATTATATCCACTTTTAGCAAAAAACCAGAAAACATTCGATAAAAAAATACTATATAAAATTATATTTAATATAAAAACAAAATATATTGAATAATTGAATTTTGCAAAAAATTCATCAAGAACTGGTTTTGTGTCTCCGTACATTTGTGTATATCCAAAAGGTAAATCTGCCATAACAACACACATAATAATAAAAATTATAAATGTAAGGGATAATAATATTGGTTTAGTATATGATTTTAATAATTCTTTTATAATAAAATTTTTATATTTTTTTCTTTGTAAAATATATTTAAATATTCCTGATTTAATAATATTAAATGATCCTATTCCACAAAGTAAAAAAATCATCAATGGAAAATAATCATCAAGATTTCTCATATATATATTATTTGATAAAGAGTTAAAAAATATTCCAATTGATGATCCATATTTATAATTATAAGTATCAACTTTTTTTATATTTTCACATAAAGGATCGTCTAGATTGTTTTTTTCACAAGTTTCTATAATCATTTTACTTTGATTAATCATTTTATTTTTTTCTTTTATAGTATTTTCATAAACTCCATTAATGAAAATAAAACTCATTAAAATAAAAGGTATTATTATAATTGTGTTTTTTATTAAATTTTTTATTGTATCTAAAACTTTTTTTAACATAAAATCTCCTATAGTAGATAAGAATCAAATTTATTATTGGTTACTTTAAGTATAAAATAATTTTGTTAAAAAATCAATAAAAGATACTAGATATTAATCTAGTATCTTTTTTAATTGTTCTAATTTATCTTTATCTAAAGGCTCTACACCTTCTAAAGGATAATTAATATTTAATTTTTTATATTTCTCTACTCCCATAGTATGATATGGAAGAAGTTCTATTTTTTCTACATTTTTTATTTTTTTAATGTATTCTTTTAATTTTAATATATATTCCTCTGTATCATTAATACCAGGAATAATAACTTGTCTTATCCATACTTTAGAATTACTATTATTTAAAGCATCAACAAATTTATTAAATTCATCAATATTTTGTCCTGTTAATTTAAAATAACTTTCATTGTCAATTGCTTTAATATCTAAAAGAACTAAATCAGTATGTTTAAGAATTTCATCATATTTTCCTATTCCAACTCCTGCAGTATCAATTGCAGTATGAAGATTAATCATATGACATTTTTCAAGCATGTCAATTAGAAAATCAGGTTGTAAAAGTGGCTCTCCCCCAGAGAAAGTAACTCCTCCATTTTTATAATATCCATGATATCTATTTATTCTTTTTATAAGTTCATTAGATTCTATTTTTAAACAATTATTTCTATTCCATGTTTCAGGATTGTGACAAAATAAACATCTAAGTTTACAACCTCTTAAGAATACTATATATCTAATTCCAGGTCCATCAACAAGTCCCATTGTATCAACAGAATCGATATAACCAATACTAGATTTTGTCATGGAATGTTCTACTAATAACTTCTAATTGTTGTTCGCGACTTAAACGATTAAATCTAACAGCATATCCAGATACACGAATTGTTAGATTTGGATAATTTTCAGGATGTTCCATAGCATCTTCTAATGTTTTTCTATTTAGAACATTAACATTTAGATGTTGTGCTCCTTGGTTAAAATATCCATCTAAAATATTAACTAAGTTATTAATTCTTTCATCATCCTCATGACCTAATGCATCAGGAACAATTGAGAATGTATTAGATACTCCATCTTCACAAACACCACAATAAGGTATTTTAGCTACAGAATTTAGACTTGCTAAAGCACCATTTGAATCACGTCCATGCATTGGATTAGCACCTGGTGCGAATGCTTCACCAGCTTTTCTACCATCAGGAGTAGAACCTGTTTTTTTACCATAAACTACATTTGATGTAATAGTTAAAATTGATAATGTATGTATAGCATTTTTATATAATTTATGTGAGCATAGTTTTTCATAGAATGATTTAACTACACCAACAGCAATTTTATCTACCCTATCATCATCATTACCATATTTAGGATAATCTCCTTCAATTTCGAAATCTATAGCTATTCCATTTTCATCTCTAATAGGTTTAACTTTAGCATATTTAATAGCTGAAAGAGAATCTACTACTACAGATAATCCTGCAATACCAAATGCCATTAATTTTTCTGGATCAGTATCATGAAGTGCTAATTGACCTGCTTCATAAGCATACTTATCATGCATAAAATGTATAATATTCATAGCATCAACATAAGTTTTAGCAACTTTATCTAACATTTTATCATATGTAGTAATTACTTTTTCTATATCTAATACTTCATCAGTCATCTTTTCAAAACCGTCAACAACTAATTCATTTTTCTTTTCATCTACTCCACCATTAATTGCATAAAGTAGTGCTTTAGCTAGATTACAACGAGCACCAAAGAATTGCATTTGTTTACCTACTGTCATTGCAGATACACAACATGCTATTGCATAATCACTACCATGAATTGGTCTCATTGCATCATCACTTTCATATTGAATTGAATCAGTTAATATACTTATTTTAGCACAATATTTTTTGAAATTTTCAGGTAATTTTTCACTCCATAAAATTGTCATATTTGGTTCTGGTGCTGAATCTAAATTGATTAATGTATGTAAATATCTAAATGAGTTTTTTGTAACTAAAGATTTAGAATCATCTAACATACCACCAATAGATTCTGTAACCCAAGTTGGATCTCCTGCAAATAATTCATTATATTCAGGAGTTCTTAAATGACGAGCAATTCTTAATTTTATAATAAATTGATCAATAATTTCTTGTGCTTCTACTTCAGTTAATTCTCCACTTTCTAAGTCTCTTTCAAAATAAATATCTAAGAATGTTGATGTTCTTCCCAAAGACATAGCTGCCCCATTATTTTCTTTAATAGCTGCTAGATATCCAAAATATAACCATTGAGTAGCTTCTTTAGCATTTTTAGCTGGTTTTGAAATATCAAATCCATAAGAATTAGCCATTTCTTTTATTTCTTTTAATGCTTTAATTTGCATACTAATTTCTTCACGAAGTCTAATTACATATTCTGTAATTTCATCTTCATATTTTAATAAATCATTTTGTTTTTGTTCTATTAAATAATCAATTCCATATAATGCAATACGACGATAATCTCCAATAATTCTTCCACGTCCATATGCATCTGGAAGACCTGTTAAAAGTCCTACATGACGAGCTTTTTTAATATCAGTTGTATATGCATCAAATACTCCATCGTTATGTGTTTTTCTATATTTAAAATGTTCTTCAACTTCAGGATCTATTTTATAACCATATGCATCACATGATGTTCTAACCATTCTCATTCCACCAAATGGATTAATCATACGCTTTAATGGAGCATCAGTTTGTAATCCCACTATAACTTCATTATCCTTGTCAATATATCCAGGTTTAAAATTGTTTATTCCTGATATAGTCTTAGTATCTAGGTCTAGAATCCCTTTTTCTAGTTCCTCTTTTAATAATTCTTGGCACTTATTCCATATTTTTTTAGTTTTTTCAGTTGTACCAACTAAGAAAGAATCATCACCTTTATATTCATGATAATTTTCTTTAATAAAGTCAGCAACATTAACTTCATTTTTCCAAATTTCACCTTTAAAATTTTTCCATTCTTCCATGTTATTATACCTCCTTTGTACCATAATCATTATAACATAATAAGTATGAAAAATTATATATATAAAATTAAATTTGTCATTTTAGTTTAATAAAAAAAATCATCAATTAAGATGACTTTCTTTCAAATAATTCTTTAGATACACCACACATAGGACATTTAAAATCATCAGGTAGAACATCTCCATAATAAACATATCCACAAACAGTACAAACCCATGCAGTTTTATTATTTTCTGTTTGAACTTTAATAAATTCATCTTTATGTTCTTGATAATAATTATAAGTCATAGCAGGTTCATCTTTATATAAATCGGCCTCAATTAATCTTCCAATAAATAATGTGTGTGTATCATTTTCAATAGTATCTACTTTTTCAAGTATCATATATCCTAACGAATCATTAACAATATTTAAATCGCATTCTACTTTATATTCAACATTATCAAATTTATTTATATCTCTCATTGAATTAAAGCCAAAAGTTTTAATAATATTAGGATCAACATCATGACCTAAAACTGAAATTGCAAATTTATTATTATTATGCATTAATTCATTTGTATAATTAGATTTCATTACAGCAACACTAATTAGTGGATTTTCACCAGCACTTATTTGTGACACAGCATCAACAATACATCCACCACCATTAGTAGTTAAAACATACATTCCTTGTGAAATTTTTCTTGTAATCTTTTTATTTTTCATCTAAATCACCAACCAAATCTATAAATTCTTGTTCAGTCCATATAGTAATACCCAATTCTTTTGCTTTTGTTAGTTTAGATCCAGCATTAGCTCCTACTACAACAACATCAGTTTTTTTACTAACAGAACTACTTACTTTACCGCCATTATTTTCAATTATAAGAGAAGCTTCATCTCTTGTAAGTTTTTCTAATGACCCAGTTAAAACAAATGTTTTACCTGTTATATTTTCATTCTGTATTTCTTCTTTTCCAAGATAATTAGTATTTATACCAATTTCTTTAAGTTCATTAATAATACTAATATTTTCTTCATCTCTAAAATATTTATAAACACTATCTGCAATAGTTTTACCAATATCTTTGATATTAACTAATTCCTCATTAGAAGCTTTCATTAAATTATCTAATGATTTAAAATGTTTTGCCAAAATTTTTCCAGTTTTAGCACCAACATGTCTTATACCAAGTGCAAATAAAAGTCTTTCTAAAGAAACATTCTTACTTTCATTAATAGAATCTATTAAACCATTAATACTTTTAGCACCAAAACCTTCTAATTCCATTAATTCTTCTTTATAATTCTCTAATTTATAAAAATCAGGAATATTTTTTAAATAACCCATATTGTAGAAATCTTCTACAATAGCATCACCAAATCCATCAATATTCATTGCATCACGACTAACATAATGTATTAAACTTTCAATTTTTACTTTATCACATTTATCATTTACACAATAATATGCTGAATCAGTTTTCTTTAATGTACTTCCACATATAGGACATGTTTTACTCATAACAAATGGAACTTCAGTTCCAACTCTACGGCTTACTTCAACATTTTCAACACGAGGAATAACATCTCCAGCTTTTATAATGCTAACAATATCTCCTTCTCGAATATCTTTTAATTTGATATAATCCTCATTATGTAAAGTTGCTTTAGAAATAACACTACCCATAAGTCTAACAGGTTCTAATATAGCATTAGGTGTTACTTGACCAGTACGTCCAACAGTTAACTTAATTTCTTTTAATTTTGTTAATACTTTAGCTGCTGGAAATTTATATGCTGTAGCCCATTTAGGATACTTAGCAGTATAACCTAATTTTTGTTGCCCTCTAATACTATCTAGTTTAATAACAATACCATCTATTTCATAAGGAAGTGTATCTCTTTTTTCTGTCCATTCATTAATAAAGTCTAATAATTCATGTAAACCGTTTACACGTCTATTTGCTTTTATGTTTACGTTAAGTCCTAAATTTTTCATGTATTCTAATGAATCAAAGTGATATTCTATATTATAATCAAGGGGATTAGGTAAATGATATATTATACAGTCTAAATCTCTTTCAGCTGCAATACTTGAATCTAACTGTCTAATAGATCCTGCAGCAGCATTTCTAGGATTTGCAAATAAGCTTTGTCCTGTTTTTTTTCTAAACTCATTTAATTTATTAAATGATTTTTTACTCATATAGATTTCTCCACGAACTTCTATATCTATATTTTCATTTAAAGTTAAAGGTATAGTTTTAACAGTTATTGCATTATGTGTAATATCTTCTCCAGTTACTCCGTCCCCGCGAGTAGCAGCACGTACTAATTTACCCTTTTCATATTTTAATGAAACAGATAAACCATCTATTTTAAGTTCACATACATATATAGGATTTGGAAATTCTTTACGAACTCTTTCATCAAATGCAACTATATCTGCCTCATTAAATACGTTACTTAATGATAACATAGGAATTTCATGATTTACTTTATTAAATGAATCAATAATTTTTCCACCTACTCTAACACTAGGTGAATCATCTCTCATTAATTCCGGATGATCTTTTTCTATTTTTAATAATTCTTGCATATAACGATCATATTCTTGATCTGTTAATGTAGGATTATCTAATGTATAGTATTCATAATTTGCTTTTCTTATTATTTCGATTATTTCATTATATCTGTCTTGCATATTATCACCACAAACATTATAACAAAAAAATTATATTTAATCTACATTTATAGTCTTATATAATACTGATGTTGCAATAGTTGCACATAAAGAAATAACACTATTAAAATATATTAATAAATTTAATTTTTGAAATAAAATATTATCTAACGCTTCAATATTATATAATACATTAATTAGTAATGAAACAGCAAAAACTATAGTAATTGTAAATATTAATTTTACAATATTCATACTTTTATTAAGTCTTAACCATCCAAGTACTATACCAACTATAGAAACAACTTCCATATACATTGCCAAATAAACTAAGAATGATAATATATTAGAAATAAATAGATTATTACCTTGGTACATAAAATACAATACACCTAAAAATATAAGTAAGAACATATTACCAAAAAGTACATCTATTATATTTAGATATTTAAATTTTCTTATAATATTGTTGACATAATGACCAACTATTCCAAGAAAGAATAATCCTAAAAAGTATCCAATATTAAGTATTGTTGTACTTATTAATTCGTTTGAAATATATCCCGAAATTGATAAAAAAAACAATGTTAAACCTAAATCAATAACTCCTATAAATGGTAAATATTTTAAAATTTTTTTCTTCATAATAACTACTCCAATCTATTAAAATTATATCATATATGTTATAATTTGATAAGGATAGGAATGATATTATGAAATTAAATAAAGAAAAAATAATTTTTTTAGTAATATTACTATTTGTTGTATTAACAGTAATTTCTTCTAAAAAGGATTTTGCTGTTATAAAAATTAATGATGATAATGCTTGTATAAGAAGCAATGTATATTCTAACGATAATCCATATTCTGTTCAATTTTGTAATAAAAACAAAGTTGAAATAGAATATACTGGTAAAGATTTTGATGATAAAAAAACATATTTAAAAATTCATAATGTTGTTGATTTTTATGCATTTTATGATGTATTAAAAGATGAAACATCATATTATATGATTAAAAAAGATGGAACACTTTATAAAACAACAAGTACAAAAATTACTAAAAAAGATTATAGTGTAGAAAAATTAAAAAATTATAATGATATAGTTTCATTAAAAGAATTTTATATTAATGGTGAATATAATGTATATGCTATATCAAAAAAAGGAAAAATAAAACAAGTCTAGGCTTGTTTTATTTATTTAATATATCTTCAATAACACTACTATTTAAAATTTCGTAATAGTCTTCCCAATTATCTTCTAATTCTAATTCGTCTCTTAAATCAATTTTATTTATTTCATATAAATATATTTTTTCTAATATAACTTTTAATAAATAAAAATTCCAAACATTGATAATATCTATTTTAGTATATCCATCCATTGATTTAAGTATCTTTTTAGCCATTTTTTCATCTATTTTATTTCCATCTTTACTATAATTAATTGCAAGTACAATTAAATCGTAAAGTTTAGTAAATAAAGTAGTTTCATCTAAATCGATAATAGTATAATTATTATTTTCATCCCAAATAATATTAGTTGGTCCTAAATCACCATGAACCAATTCTTTTTCATTAAAAATTGTATAATTTTTTAATTTCATATATCTTTTTAATAATTCGTCAATATAAACTCTATGAATTTTTTTTGTATCCATCTCTCTTAATGAATTATAGTAGAAATCAACTTTATCAAGTAAACATTTTCCTTTTGCATCACTAGGTTTATCTAATTTAATAAATTCGATAATTTTTTCAGTTTGTTCATTTGTTAATTTTTTAACGTGTTTACCTTCAACATATTCATATATACAAATAGTATTATTATTAATTTTATAAAAATTATTATCTATAGTATTAATAACTTTAATTCCATTTTTTTCACATATATGAATTAAATCATTAATCATTTCTTCATTAATATCCTTTTTATATGTTTTTACAACATATTTTTTTTCTTTAGTATTTACTAAATAAACAAAATTAGTAATACCACTATCTATTTTTTTAAAATCTATAATTTCTTCATCAATATGTTCTTTAAATAATTCTGTAATTATATTTTCATTATAATTATCAATTGCTTGTTTAAATGCTTTTTCTAATTTATTCATAATTTGTTCATTATCATTACCCACTAAATTAGCACTAATAATTTTTTGCATTTCTTTATTAAAATATAATTCTATAGTCTTTTCAAATAAATTATCATCATTAAATAAATAGTCGTAATTAGGATTAATCTCTTTAACTTTGTTTGATCCTAAATAAGGTAATTTACAAATATTAGAATTAGCTAGTACTTCTGTATTTGGATTAAAAATTAAATTAGCATTATTAAATACTTCATTTAATGCAGTACTATCTAAGTAAGGTATAAATTCTAAGTTTTTCTTATTATCTACTAAATTAGTAATATATTCTATTGTACTTATATTTAAATCATTATCACATGTATCTTCACCAATAAATTGAAATTTAATATTCCCTGTTTCTTCGACAATTTTATTTATGTTTTTAGCAAATTCAATAACTTTTGATTCTTCATTTAATGTACCTACGTAAACAATATTTTTATTTTTATCTCTTTTATTTTTAAAAGTAAAATTATCGTAATCAGAAAGTGTTGGAATAACTAATGAATCATTTTTTTTAAGATAATTATTTGGAGATATAAGTAAATCTGCACAATTAATTAATCTTTTATTCTCATAATATTCTTTTAGTTCAACTACAATTGGAACTTTTCTATATTTTAAGAAAATATTAATATCATTATTATTACTATAAGTATAAATAAGATCAATGTTACCATGCTTTTGTAATTCTACAATTGTATCTGATAACATTTTATTATCATCTAATACATACATGATTTTTATACCGTTTTCAATAAGATTATAGCTTTCAATATTCTTAGCTATAATAGTAACTTCATGTCCTTTTTCATATAAATTTTTAGCAAGTATACTTACATTAATATCTGGATATTTTTTGTTGACTATACAAATTTTCATGTTTTACACCTCTAATTTTTCAAAACTATTCTCTATTATAACATAAATAATTAAAAATACAAAAAAAGATGGAAAAACCATCTTAATAATTAGTTGCTCTAACTTCAAAATAACTTTGAGGATGTGCACATACTGGACAAACTTTTGGAGCTTTTTCACCATAATGAACATGTCCACAATTTCTACAAATCCACATTGTTTGTTCTTTCTTTTCGAATACTACACCATTTTCGATATTTTCTCTTAATTTTCTATATCTTTCTTCGTGTTCTTTTTCTATTTTAGCAACTTCATTGAATAAGTAAGCAATACGAGTAAAACCTTCATCTTCTGCAGTTTTAGCAAATTCTGCATACATATCTGTCCATTCGTAATTTTCACCTTCAGCAGCAGCTAATAAGTTTTCTAATGTACTTGGAACTTCACCACCATGTAATTCTTTAAACCACATTTTAGCATGTTCTTTTTCATTGTTTGCAGTTTCTTCAAAAATAGCAGCAATTTGTTCATATCCTTCTTTTTTTGCTTTAGATGCAAAATAAGTATATTTATTTCTAGCTTGGCTTTCACCTGCAAATGCAGCCATTAAATTTTGTTCTGTTTTTGAACCTTTTAGTTCCATAATTTCATCTCCATTTCTAACATAAATTATAACAACTTAATTTTTTAAAGTCAACTAAAAATGAAACCTTCTTTTAAGTTCTTGAGTGACTTGTTTTCTATTAAAAATAAATAAAGAAGTCATTAAAAATACACTTAATAATACAGAGATAATTGATGGCCATACAACTTTTAAAGTATCTCTTATAATAAATATTAAAGGTATAATACCTATTAAACAATTAAGATAGGTATAAATGATATATTCTTTAATATATTTTTGTAAAAATATTCTAAGAACAAATATTGTTATTATATAAGATATACATGTTAAAGGTAAAACATAAGTTATACTCCAACCATGCCATCCTGTCATATAATCCCATATTAAACTTGCTATTTGTATGATATTAAATTCTGTAAATAAGAATCTTAATATATAATGTCTTCTTTTCATCCCTGCTACAAATGTAACCCAAAAAGAAAGAATTCCTCCTATTACAAAATACGACCAAGTTAACTTGCGATTTACTAAATAATTAATAGTTATAGTAGAAACAGTACCAATAATTGATAGAGTTAATAATATTTTATAAATCATATAATGATTTTTATATTTAGTAATAATAATTGGAAAAACATCATTTCCTTTTTCTTTACTTGATAAAGGCGTTTTACATAATGGACAATCATCAGTGTTTGAATTAATATTAACATTACATTTAAAACATTTTTTCATCTAATTCATCCTCTTCTATTATATTTGTATTAACAGTTATGGAAATACCATTATTTGATAAATATCGTACAAAATTTTTTTGTATTTCTTGTTCAACAAAATGAGAAGTAAAAGTGAAAACTAAATTATCTTTATATGAACACATACATGATTGTACATTATCTGTGCTAGACATAACACCAAATAAATTTATATGTTTTTGTAAATCATAAGGCATATCGATAACTCCAATATTAGATAACGTAATAGTTCTGTTTAATCTACTTTTCTTATATAAATATTTAAGAACAATATTTTTAATTACTAAGGGTACTAATCTTAATATAAACATATTTTCAAATTGTTGTAATTGATTCATTCTTTTGATTATTTTCTCTTTTTTTAACCCTTCTTCAAATTGTTTTTTAACACTCTTTAAAATTTCTTCTATATTGTTATTGTCATCGTTAACATAATATACAATCGGAACTACATTAAAAAAATTTCTAGCTGTATTAGATGGAAAATATTTTCTTAAATTAACAGGTATTGTAATAATTATTGGTTTCTTTTTATCTTTATAACTCATTGTATCAGCAATACTCTTAATCATTATAGCTGTTAAATACTGTGTTATAGTCGAATTATTATCTTTAGATAATTTTAAAACATCTTTTGTTGGCATAATTAATTCTATTATCTTAAGTCTTTCCTCTGGATACATTTTACCTTTAACTTGATATCCTTTTATACCTATTACTTTATCTTTTGATTTTTCTTTTTTATAATATTTTTTATAAGAATCTATTTCTCTTTCTTCTACTGAGGCATCATCTACATAAATATCCGCACTTGTTTTATAACGTAATTCTTCATAGTTACATACTAATACCTTTAAAAAATTTAGCGTTCCTGTTCCATCAGTAAGAGCATGATTAACTTCAACATTAATTCTTTTTTTATAATAGCTTACTCGATATAAGAATTTGTTTTCAAATATATCACATGGTAAATCATTTTCTTCGGATACTTCTATTACTTTATCTATTGTTTCTAAATAATACCAAAAAAAGCCTCTTTTTAATGTGGAATTAAAGTGTGGAAATTCTTCTATTGTTTTTTCTAAAGCTTGTTGCAAAAATGTTTTATCAATATTATCATTCATTTCAACAAAAAATCTAAAAACTTTTGGATCATGTTTATTTGATGTTGGTGGAAAAATTTTTGCTGCGTTTTCTAATTTATACCATCTGTTTTTTCTTTTTTTATTCACTTTCATCACCTAAAAAATTTACTACTTCTTCTATTGCCATTTTTTGAAATCTCTTTCCGAATTTATTAGTCATAAATCCATGAATAGCGCCATCATATTCTATATGAATAACTTTATTTTTAAATTCTTTTAATATTTCAGCATATTTTCTTCCTTCATCTCTTAATGGATCAAGTTCAGCTGTAATTATTAATGTTTTTGGCATATGTTTAAAATTTGTTTCACATAATGGTGAAACATAAGGATTAATTAAATCTTTTTTATCTACAACGTAAAGATTCATATATTCTTCAAGATTTTTTCTTGTTAATAAGTAATCTTTTCCGTTTTCTATTACAGATTTATAATTTGTATTTAACGAGTAATTATTTTGAAGAGCAGGATAAAATAGTATTTGTCTGCTAAATTTAAAATCTTTTGTTTTTCTTGCTTTTAATTGTATAGCAGCTGTTAAATTTCCTCCTGCAGAATCACCCATTATTGTAATGTCTCTAGGCTTTAAATTAAATAAATGGGTGTTTTTCATAAGAAGATATGCTATTTCATAACAGTCGTTAAAACCGCATGGAAATGGATTTTCAGGTGCTAATCTATAATCTATTAATAAAACAATTTGATTAGTACGTTTAGACAAATTATTACAAAGATTTGTATAATAATCTATATCACCACTAACCCATCCACCACCATGAATGTAAAAAATCATCTTATGAGTTTCAATATCATTAAAATCATTAAATACCCTAATCCTTATTTTTCTATCTTCAAGGGGTATATAAATATCTTCATATTTACTATTTTTATGAATAGGATTAATTATTTTTTGAAAAGTTCTTACAAGGTTTAAATTTTCCTTTATACTTATATTTTTATGTGATATTTTTTCAACAATTTTATAATTAAGTTTCTTCATGATAATCACTCCTATATTTCAATTATATCATAAAAAAAAGTAAATATATTATTTACTTTCCTTTACAAATAATTTACATTTACAAATCCCATCTTTGATAAATTCATCACATGGACACAATGTAGTATCATCACTAATTACTCTACAAGGACAATGTCCATCTTTTTTTATGATTCCTTCAATAATTTTTTCAACATATTTTTTATCCGGATTTAATTTAAAACCTTTCATTATTCATGACCTACCATTTCTTTTAATTCATCAATATCTAAATAACCAATAGATTTATTAACTTCTTTTCCATTTTTAAATAAAATTAATGTTGGAACAGACATTACTCCATAACTAATTGCTAAATCTTGAAATTTATCAACATCTACTTTTAAAATATTATAATCTAATTTTTCCAAATTAGGTGCTAGCATTTTACATGGTCCACACCATTCAGCATAAAAATCTACTAATACTTTATCTTTGATAAGTTCGTTAAATTGTTCTTTATTTTCTAAATGTCTAATCATATAATCCCTCTTTTCTCTTTTATTATAACAAAAAGATAGTAATAATACTATCTTGTTTTTACTTTTTGTAATACTGGTTCATCTAAAAAGTCCATTGATAATCCATTTGTTAATGTATTACCTAATTTTTCTTCTATATCTTCCAATGTAGGTTGATTTTGAACATCTAATGTATCTTGTAATGCATCTAAAGCATTATCACTTATATCATTATTAAATAAGTCTAATTCTTCTTTATTTTCTTCTGGTAAATCACTAAATAAATCCATTTTTTCTACTTCAAAATTAGAATCAATATCATTAATTAGTTCACCTGTACTAGTTTCTTCTATTGCTTTAAGTTCATCATTAATTCCAGGTAGATCTAATTCTTCTTTTAGACTATCATCATTAACTTTGTCACTAGAATCATCAATTAATTCATCCATACTAGATGAATCTTCAATTATCTCATCGATGCCATTTGGATCGTCAATTAACTCATCAATACTATTTGAATCATCAATTAGTTCATCCATACTACTTGAATCATTAATTAACTCATCAATACCACTTGGTTCTTCAATCAATTCATCATCATTAGGTGCATCATTAATAAATTCATCCATATTAGCTAATTCATCATTCTTAGGCATGTCATTAATTAATTCATCCATACTAGATGAATCTTCAATCAAATCACCCATTTCAGGCACATCATTTATTAAATCATTAATTTCTTCTTTAGGCTCTTCAATAATTTCTTCCTTAGGTTCTTCTATAATATCTTCTTTTTTATCTTCCTCAAATACAATTTCCTCTTCATCGTCTGTGATTATTGGTAATTCTATTCCAGTTATAGGTTCACCTAAATAAACTTGTCTTGCAGTTAAAGAGGCTAAATCATAAGGCATATCTGGATTTATGTGCATCGTTCTAAGAGCAAGATCTCTTATTATATCAACATCCATTAACATTCTTAATTCATCAGGAAGTACTTCTTTTTCACTCATATATCTAGTCATTAGCAAATCACTTTTAAACTCATTATTTTTGGGTGTTAAAAAAGTATTTAATGCCATAAAATCACCTCTATATTCTTTTACTATCATATTTATTATATCATATTACTTTCAAATTTGTATAGCATAAATTCACCTTTTTTATTTGCATCTAATAATTTTAACCAAATATCATCTTCAACATTTCTAATCTTTTTAGGATGAATTAAGAATCTTAAATATAGTTCTATATGATCATCAACAACTTTTGTATATATTATTGGCTCTAATTTAGAAAAATATATTCTATATGTTAAATCAACATTGTCTATTTGTCTTTTCATTTTTTTTGGAATACTAGTTATTGTTTGATTATTGTTTACAATCTTATAGATAATATTTTTAGAAGTTTTAATATCAGCATTATAAGGTATTTTAATAATCATCTCATGCCAAATATATTTAAATTCTTTTACATAGTTTTTTATAGGATGAGTAAATATATATGAGTTAGGTATATGTATTATCTTACCTGTTGATTGTTCACCATACTCATTACTAGATATTTCTAGTATTTCAAAACTTAACAAGTTAATATTTATAATATCACCTTTAAAATCATTTATTTCAATACGATCTTCAACTTTAAAAATTTTTTTAATTTTTATATAAATACCTGCAAAATAGTTAAAAATTATTTCTCTTAATGCTATAGTAATAGCCGCCGATATGAAACTTATTATAGTAATAATATTTTTTAAATAAGAATCCCATATCAAAAAGATAATAATAAAACTTATTATGTTATTTATAATCATGATTCTATGATTATGTATATATTTTGATTTATGATCTCCATCTTTTTTTATAATAATCTTTTTAATTGATTCACTAAAAATTCTTATTGTACCCAAACATATTATAGTTATTAATAAAAGATAAATATATTCGTTTTTTATATTTATGTTTTTTCCAATGTAGTTGCTAAATTCAAATATAATATTATTCATTATATAACTAAAAAAAGACTATTCGTCTTCTTTTATTTTCGCTCTATGTCTCTTAGTTTTTAAAATATCTAAATCATATAAAATACCAACTACACCTCTAACTATAATAACACCTGCAATAAAGTCTAGTGCGTATATAGAATATTTTATAATTTTAAACATAATATCATCTGTTTCTTGTACAGTAGCTAAAAAATAAAAAGTAATTAAAACTAATAATGATGGAACTATTATTTTAGCAATACCTTCAACTAAACCTCTAGTTCTACGTTTCATTTTACCATTAATTAAATTTGCCATTTTTATCACCAACTTCTATATATTTATTATATCAAAAAAAAATAATCTTTGTAAGACTATTTTTTTGCATTTTTAATTGTTTCTAAAACAAGGTCATTATCAGTAGATACAACGTAAACCAAATAATCACCAACTTTTTCAAACTTTCTATTTTTTACTAGTTCATATTGTGCTGGTAAATAAGTTTTCCATTCTTCTTCTTTTTTAACTAAATAATCTTCAATAGCATTTTTTACATCTTGGTAGTTATCTTTATTTGGTTTAACAATTATGTATAAATTAGAATTAACAATCATCATTGGAGTCATAACAAGTGATTCTGAAACCCATGACTCTTTAACATCCATAAAAGATTCTAAATCTGATTTTGGAATTTCCATTAATGATGCAAAAACTTTACCACGTGCACTTTTAATTCTTTTAATTGTTTCTTTTGGTTCATTATCTATAGCATAAATTAAATATCCTTCATATTCATCACTAGCTGTTTTTAAAACAGTTTCTTTATCTAGATATTCTTTCATCTTTTGTTTAATTTCATCTTTTTTACCTTCATTAGGTAAAATAACTATATATCTATGATTTGTTTCATTATCACGTCTAGCTAATATTGTTTCAAAATGATCATATGTTAAACCAAATTCTTCTTTAGTATCATAAATGTCATCTGAATACATATGCACTTTATCTTCAGCATATGATTGAATATCTTGAAATGAAAATTTATCTGTTTCAAGATTTTGTAAATCATCTTTAATTTTATCTAAATCTAAAGTAACTTTTTTTCCACAACCAGAAAATGTAAAAATCATCATAAAAGATAGTAATCCTAATAATATTTTTTTCATAAATCTCTCCTCTAATATTAATATTATCTAGTATATATATTTATATACTTAAATTTTTTAAATATTCTTTTAATTCAATACTAAGTTCATCATTATCAAGTGCATATTCTATATTAGCTTTTAAATATCCTATTTTAGAACCTATATCAAAATATTTTCCACTAAATTTGCAGCCATAAAATTTTTGTTTTTTCATAAGCATAGTCATAGCTTCTGTTAATTGATACTCATTTTTAGATTGCATTTTAAGTTGTTCAAGGCATTCAAAAATTTCAGGATTAAAAATATAACGACCTAATACAGCATAATTACTTGGTGCTTCATTAATATTAGGTTTTTCTATAATTCTATTTATTTCATTGTTTTCTTTGAATTCAATAATGCCATATTTAGATAAATCTTTAGAATCTGCTTTACTAATACCAATTATGTTTGATTGATATTTATCATAATCAATAATTAATTCTTTAATAGCACTTTTCCCTTTGATTAAATCATCACCATAAATAATTGCAAAAGGATTGTTTCCAACAAAATCTTTTGCTTTTAATATAGCATCTCCACTGCCAAGTGGTTTTTCTTGGTAAACATAATTAATTTTTATAGATTGAGTAATTTCTTTGATGTCATCAACTTTTCCTTCGTATAATTCTTCCATTTCAAAGAATGTTTTGATACATTCTTTTCTACTATTTATAACAAATAAAACTTCTTCTATACCTGCATCAATTGCCTCTTCTAAAAGTATCATTATAGTTGGTTTAGAAACAATAGGAAGCATCTCTTTAGGTACACCTTTTGTAACAGGAAGAAAACGAGTTCCTAATCCTGCTACTGGTATTACAAGTTTGTTAATTTTAATCATTAATGATTTTTTGTTAATGCATCATAAGTCCAGAAAAAAAGAAATATACCAGCACCAAACAAAACAACCATTAGAATTGGATTGCTATAATTAGCTTGAATAAAATTTTTAAATGGTTTAACAAATTCTTCTCCCCACTCAACAAAGTTTTCGATAAATTTACTCATAATATCCTACCTTTCATATTAATTATAACATATTATTATATTTTTTTAATACTTTTATGTCCTTTTAGAAGTTTTTTTATACCTATAGGATGCGGAAATGCAATTGTTAAAATTGATTTATCTACACCTATTATAATTCCTTGTTTAAATGTATCATGTATAATTTTATCTCCTACTTTATATTCTATAGAATTATCTACCATATCTACGTTTTTAATTTTAATTGTTTCTTCATTATTATCTTTTTCTAAATATTTGTCATCTATTTCATTAATAAATCTACTTACTGGATTATAGTTTTCACATCCAAAGTATAATCTTCTTTTAGAATTTACTAAATATAACTTCTTTTTAGCTCTAGTTAATGCAACATAACATAATCTTCTTTCTTCTTCAATTTCTTTACTACTACATAAGGAATTATTATGAGGAAAGATTCCTTCTTCCATACCAATTAAATAAACACAATCAAATTCTAGTCCTTTTGCAGAATGTACAGTCATTAATGTTACTGCATTATCTAAATTTTTATATTCTTCAACATCTGATACAAGTGATAGTTCCATTAAAAAGTCACTTAATGAAATTACTCCTTTTTCTTTTTCAAATGAATAAGCAATAGATTTAAATTCTTCTAGGTTTTCTAATCTAACTTCAGATTCTAATGTTTTTTCCTCTTCTAATTCTTTTTTTAAACCTGATACATCAATAACATAAGAAACAAGTTCTGATAAAGACATATTTTCTTGTTTTAATTTAATATCTTCTATCATATCTTTGAATGCTTTTTCTTTTCCAGTTTTAATAGTATCAAAGATACTTTGCCCATTTATTGTTGCCTCACTAATTAAATTTTCTATTGTCTTAGCACCAATACCACGTTTAGGTGTATTAATTGCTCTAAGAAGACTTACATCGTCATTTGAATTATAAATAATATTTAAATAAGCTATTAAATCTTTAATTTCTTTTCTTTTATAAAAATATATACTTCCTATTACTTTATATGGAATGTTTGCTTTAAGTAAAGCTTCTTCCATATTTCTTGATTGTGCATTTGTTCTATAAAGTACAGCTATATTTTTATATTCAAATTCATTTTTTTCAATTTGGTTTTTAACATAATATGCTTCATCTTTTTCGTTTTCACTTCTATGATATATTACTTTACTACCTAAATCATTATCAGTATACAAATTCTTTTCTTTTCTTAATTTATTATTTTTAATTACAGAATTTGCTACATCTAATATTGTTTTAGTTGATCTATAGTTTTTTTCTAAAACTATTGTTTTAACATTTTTATAATCGTGTTCAAAATTTAATATATTTTGATAATCAGATCCTCTAAATGAATATATTGATTGGTCTGAATCACCTACTACACATATATTTTGATATTTCGCAGAAATCATTTTTATTAAAATATATTGTGCATGATTAGTATCTTGATATTCGTCTACTAAAACATATTTAAACTTTTCTTGATATTGTTTTAATATTCTAGGATTATTTTTAAATAATTCAATTGGTAGTACTAATAAATCGTCAAAATCCATTGAATTATTAATTGCTAATTTATCTTGATATCTTTTGTAAACTTCAAGTACTAAATTACTATATTCATCATTTGCATATTGTACGTACCCTTCAGGTGTAATTAGTTCGTTTTTCGCACTGCTGATTAAATTTCTAATACTTTTGGCTTTATATATCTTTGGATCTTTATTCATATCTTTTAATATTTTTTTTACAATTGTTAATGAATCATCACTGTCTAATATTGTAAAGTTTTTTGTATATCCGAGTTCATAATAATATTCTTTTAAAATAGTAAGACCAAACGAATGAAAAGTAGAAATTTGACTTCTATATGCCTTTGGTCCTAGAAAATTAACTACTCTTTCTTTCATTTCTTTTGCAGCCTTATTAGTAAAAGTTATGGCTAATATTGATTCAGGATCTACTCCTATATTATTAATTAAATAAGCAATTCTAGTTGTAAGTACTTTTGTCTTACCACTACCAGCTCCAGCTATAACAAGTAACGGTCCTTCTGTTTGTTTTACAGCTTCTAGTTGTTCTTTATTTAAGTTTTCTAAATTCATTGTTTCACCACTTTTCCTTGATTAATTATAACATAAAAAACTATCATTAAGATAGTTTTATTTCTTCAATTTCACAATCGCCTATTATATCTTTTACAACCTCTTTTAAATCATCATCAACAGCACTAAAATATACCTTTAAATCATTAATACTATATTCAATATCTAGACTTTTAGCAACAATCAAACCAATATCTAAAATATCGACATTTAGATAATCTGCTATTTCACCACTTATTATTGGATAATGTGTACAACCAGGAATTACTACTTCAATATCTAAATTTTTATATTGATATAAATATTCACCTAATTCAATCTCAAGTAAGTCTTTACTTTTATGTTCTATAATTGGCACAAATTTAGGACATGCTTGAGTATAAAGTTCCATATTTGCTGATTTTAATTTTTCTTCAAATTTTTTAGATTCAATAGTTTTATCAGTTGCTATTAATAAAGCTTTTTTAATTTTAAGCTTTTTTAATTGGTTTGTTATTGGATTAATAATATCATATATAGGAACATCATATTTGTTTTTTATTTCATCATAAATTGACGAACTAATAGTTCCACATGCAATAACAATCATATCAACTTTTTTTGAGATTAAAAATCTTATAATTTTATCTGATAAGTCTTTTAATTGATCATTTGTCTTTTCACCATATGGAATATTTAATGTATCACCAAAATAAATATATTCATTATTAGGATGATTTTCTAATAATGATTTTAAAATAGTTAAACCACCAATTCCTGAATCAAATACTCCTACTCTCATATTATTTACCTCCAAGAATATTATAACATATTATACTAATATCAATAATTCTAATATATATTAATACTGTCTAATTATGTCTATTATTTTGTTATTTTAATATATGTATCTAACATATTAAATCCAAGCAGTGATTTCATAACTTGACTTCTAACTTTTCTTGGTAATCTTCTATCATTAATAGCATACTTTCTAAACAATTTTACATATTCAAATAAATACTTTCTATCGTTTCTATCTTCTACTTTAGACATCAAATAAATAGCTTCACAACATATTTTTACTTTACAATAATTAATAAGTTCTGGATATTTTTCTTCAATAAATCCTAACATTTCTACACAATAATCTATTTTAGAAAGGTAATCGTAATTTTCTTGTTTACTTTCTTTGTTATATGTATATAATTTTATATCAACTAATGTATTACATTTATCATATAATTTATACATTGTTCTAAATTCATCATAATATTCTTCAGGTGGAAATTCAATATTGTTAAATAATGATTTTTTATATAATTTTGCAATTACATTGCTACGAATATTCATAAGCATATAATTTTTCATAATTTCTTTATCTCTATATACACTTTCATAATCTTTTATTTTATTATTAAATAATCTTTTATTTGTATAAAATCTAGAAGATACTATTTCAGCATTATGAGTTTCTGCAAAATACATATGATATTTTAAGAATTCTTTATCTATAGTATCGTTAGGATTTACAAAAGTGACATATTCTCCTTTGGATTTTTCTAGACCAATATTTTTTAAATTATTTCGCATTTTATTAACTTTATTAATAAATGTTATTTTTTTATTATTTTTTTCATAAAAATTACATAACTTTATCATATTTTCTGTTCCATTTTCAACTACGATAATAACTTCATAATCATTATATGTTTGATTTAGAACTGATTCTACACATCTATTTAAAAATATTTCATTATTTTTTACTGGTATTATTATACTTACTTTCATAATTCACCTCTAAAATTCATAGAAGAAAGGTTTTGTTTTAAATTTTTCAAAATCTTTATCTATTTTCTTTTCTATTTCTTTATTTAATTCTTTTGTTTTTTCTTCTCTTTCTCTTGATGTTAATGTTCCTTGATTTTGTAATTTAACATTATTAATTATTTCTTTAAAATCATCAATTACTTCTTGTTTATTGGCTATATTTTTATTTAATTTAAGAATTACATTTTGGTATAGAATAATATCATATGTTCTATTATTAATATAATTTTCGTCATTAGTTAATTCACTTATATATTTCATTGTATTTTTTAAAGTAGTTCTTCGCATTAATGAAAATGATTCATTTTTATAAACTTCAACAGACCCCATATAATGATTTATTGAATCTACCTGATTACTATATAGATTTGCCTTCGACTCTATACCATACATTATATCTTTATTTAAATCTTTAGTTCTTATATATTCTACTCTATCAATATTAAGTCTAGTATATAAACTTAATTCCTTTGCAATATATGATGCATCACTTTTATCATCATAATTAATAATAAATAATCCTCCAAATAATATTATTATAATAAGTATAAATAAATATTTTGGAAGTTTTTCCCATCCATAATCTATTACTGGTTTCTTAGCCATACTATCACCTATAATGATTATATCAAAAAAAAGAATGTTTTTCTAACATTCTTTATTATTTAGCTAATTCAATTTTAGTTTTACCACCCATATATGGTTGTAATGCTTTTGGTATATTTAATGTACCATCTTCATTTAAATTGTTTTCAACAACAGCAATTAAACCACGTGGAGTTGCAAGTACTGTATTATTTAATGTATGTACATAATAAGTACCATTTTCATCTTTAGTTCTGATACCTAAACGTCTTGCTTGAGCATCACCTAAAGTTGAACATGAACCAACTTCAAAATATTTCTTTTGTCTTGGACTCCATGCTTCAACATCACATGATTTAACTTTAAGATCAGCTAAATCTCCACTACAGCATTCAAGAGTTCTTACAGGTACATCTAGACTTCTAAAGAAATCAACTGTAAGTCTCCACATTTTATTATACCAGTCCATAGATTCTTCTGGTTTACAAATAACAATCATTTCTTGTTTTTCGAATTGATGAACTCTATATAAACCTCTTTCCTCTATTCCGTGACTTCCAACTTCTTTTCTAAAGCATGGTGAATATGATGTCATTGTTATTGGTAATTCTTGTTCTTTAACAATTTGGTCTTTAAATTTACCTATCATTGAATGTTCACTAGTACCTATTAAGTATAAATCTTCACCTTCAATTTTATACATCATAGCATCCATTTCTTCAAAACTCATTACACCAGTAACTACATCGCTTCTAATCATAAATGGTGGAATACAATAAGTAAATCCATTATCAATCATATAATCTCTTGCGTATGATAACATAGCTGAGTGAAGTCTAGCAATATCACCTTGTAAATAATAAAAACCATTACCAGAAGTTCTTCCAGCACTTTCTTTATCTAAACCTTTAAATTGATCTATAATATCAGCATGGTATGGAATTTCATAATCTGGAACAACTGGTTCACCAAATTTTTCATTTTCGACATTTTCACTGTCATCTTTTCCAATTGGTACAGTTTTATCCATAATATTTGGAATAACCATCATACGTTTTTTAATTTCGGCTTCTAAGTTTACTTCTTTTTCTTCTAATACTGCAATTCTGTCATTAGTTTTTGCAACTTCATTTTTTATTTTTTCTGCTTCATCTTTTTTACCATCACGCATTAATAAGCCAATTTCAGCACTTTTTTTATTTTTTTCTGCTCTTAATTGGTCAGCTTCTTGTTTTGCTTCTCTAAATTGAATATCTAAATCATATACTTCGTCAACTAATGGAAGTTTATGATCTTGAAATTTTTTCTTAATATTTTCTTTAACTAATTCTTTATTTTCTCTTATTAATCTTATATCTATCATAACTATCCTTCTTTCTATAAATGTTTTATTAAGCCTAAATTAGGACGTATAATTATTCCCTATCATTTTATTCATATTTAACACTCCTTTATAATAACAAAAAAAGACTATTATTTAGGAGCGCTAAAAGCACGGTGCCATCCTATTTAATAGTCTTAATTTAAGATAACGGGAAATACCCGGAAATTATTAATTTCACTCTAGAGTAGATTCATAAATATCTTAGGTTAGTTTCCATCAACCACTAACTTTCTATGACTAATTAAATATTTACTACTAGTCTCCTTCTTCGTTTTCATGAATGTATTGTATCATAAGAAAATAATAATTGTCAAATATTTTTTTCAGTGTTAATTTAAATTTGAAGTGCAACAAACTTGCATTGAAAAAGACACATGAATAATCTATAATATCTATTCGCAACAAATAGAAAGGAAAATTCATATGTCTGATACAAATAATACACTAAAAAAGAAAGAAAATCAATATCATCATTTAACAGAAAAAGATAGAAATACTATTCAAGCATTAATTGAACAAAGAGATAAGAATGGTAAAAGATTATTTAATAATACTTATATCGCTAATTATCT
>JALERC010000054.1 GCA_022763805.1 Mycoplasmatota bacterium
ATAACATCATCATATTCAAGTAATGTTTTTCTTATATCATAATTTGAACCTTCAACTCTTTTTTGAGCTTGTTCAATTGATGAAGATAACATTTTATTTCTAATTGCCATATCATCATCAAAACCTATGCTTTGAAGTAAACCTTTAGCTCTATCAGTACCAAAACGAACCATTAAATCATCTTCGAATGAAACACAGAATTGAGAAAATCCTGGATCACCTTGACGTCCAGAACGACCACGTAATTGATTATCTATACGTCTTGATTCATGTCTTTCAGTACCAATAACTGCAAGTCCACCTAGTTCACGAACACCTTCACCAAGTTTAATATCAGCACCACGACCAGCCATATTAGTAGCTATTGTAACAGCACCTTTTTGACCAGCCTTCATAATTAGTTCACTTTCTTTTTCATGGTTTTTAGCGTTTAATACTTCGTGTTTAATATGTTCTTTTTTAAGCATTTCACTTAAAAGTTCACTAGTTTCAACAGCAACAGTACCAACTAGTACTGGTTGTCCCTTAGCATGTCTTTCTTTAATTTCGTTTATAATAGCTTTATATTTACCTTTTTTAGTTGCAAATAATAAATCTCCAAAATCTTCTCTTTGAACAGGTCTATTAGTAGGAATAGTAATAACAAACATATTATAAATTTCTCTAAATTCTTCTTCTTCAGTTTTTGCAGTACCTGTCATACCAGAAAGTTTTTTGTACATTCTAAATAAATTTTGGAATGTTATAGTTGCTAATGTTTTAGTTTCTTGATTAATAGTTACTCCTTCTTTAGCTTCAATAGCTTGATGTAATCCATCAGAATAAGCTCTACCATCCATTAAACGACCAGTAAATTGATCAACTATAACTATTTTATCATTTTGAACAACATAATCAAAATCTTTTTTCATTGCAAAATTTGCTTTCAAAGCTTGATTAATAAAATGTACTAAATTAGTATTATTAATATCAAATAAATTTGATACATTAAATGCTTTCTCAGCCATAGCAACACCTTTTTTATCAAGTGTAACACTATTGGTTTTTTCATCAAAAATATAACCATCATTTTCTTTTAATGTTTTAACAAATCTATCAGTTTGAATATATAAATTTGCAGAATTCATTTGACCACCCGAAATAATTAATGGTGTTCTAGCTTCGTCAATTAAAACAGAGTCAACTTCATCAATAATTACAAAATTAAATGGTCTTTGACATCTATCTTCTTTTCTAACTACCATATTATCTCTTAGGTAGTCAAAACCAATTTCATTATTTGTCGAATATGTAATATCACAATTATAAGCTGCTCTTTTCTCTTGTGGACTCATATCATGATAGTTAATACCAACAGTAAGTCCAAGAAATCTATAAATATTTCCCATCCATTCAGCATCACGACCAGCTAAGTATTCATTAACAGTTATAATATGAACACCTTCACCAGTAAGTGCATTAACATAAGCAGGCATAGTTGATGTTAAAGTTTTACCTTCACCAGTTCTCATTTCAGCAATATTACCATAGTGAATTGCTAAACCACCAAGAATTTGAACATAATAAGGTTTAGTATTGTTAACACGGAAAGCTGCTTCACGTACTGTAGCAAATGCTTCAACTAATATATCTTCTAAAGTTTCCCCATTTTTTAATCTTTCTTTAAACTCATTCGTTTTAGCTTTTAATTCTTCATCACTTAATTTACTATATTCATCTTCTAAAGCAATTATTTCATTGGCTTTAACTTTAAAAGATTCTAATTCTTTATATTCGTGATCAAAAATTTTTTTAAAAAAGTTCATTACTCTCATCCTTCCTTAACATATACTATTTTATCAAAAAACATATATAAATAAAAGAAATTATTAATTAAAAAATTAAAAAAAAGACCTATTTAGGTCTATTTTGTATTTATAATACCATAATTTCCTTCTTTTCTTTTATAAACAACAGAAATTTGGTCAATATTATCATTTTTAAATATGAAAAAGTCATGTCCTAATAGTTCCATTTGTAGGATTGCTTCCTCTTCGCTCATTGGTTTCATTTCCAAATCTTTTCTTTTTGCTATTAGTCTTTCTTTTTCATCTTCTAAAGTATCAACAACATCAAAATTGAATTCTGCTACCATTTTTTTCCCTTTCATATTATTCATTTTAGCCTTATTCTTTTTGATTTGTCTTTCTAATTTATCGGATACTAAATCAATTGATGCATATAAATCCTCACTTGATTCTTCTCCACGAAGTATGATTTTTTTTGCAGGTATAGTAACTTCAACAATTTGATCTTTTCCTTTAACTCGAACAATTACATTTGCAGTTAATTCACCTGGTTTTTCAAAGTATTTATCAAGTTTTCCTATTTTTTCCTCGATATAACTTTTAATTGAGTCTGTAACTTCTAAATTTTTGCCTCTTATAATAAATTTCATTTTATCATCCTCCAACTATATTATATCATACATTAAAAAAATATAATATAATTGATTAAAAATCACATAATATCACACAGATACAGATTTGATTTCTATTACATTTTTAGCTTGTAATCCTTTTGCAGTCTCAACAAGTTCAAATTCTACATATTGACCTTCAACTAATGTTTTATATCCATCACTTAAAATAGCCGAATAATGTATAAATATATCTTCTCCATCTCTATATTCTATAAAACCATAACCTTTCGTATTATTAAACCACTTTACTTTTCCTCTCATTAATATTCCTCCTCATTTGCGCCTTACAAATTAAATATAACTCTTATTACTATACTTTTTCAATATAAACGAATCCCAAAATTACGACATATTTCGTCAAAACTGCAAAAAAAGAAGGATTATCTCCATCCTTCATACCATGTTTTTAATTTTTCTTTCCCTTTTTCATATAAATCTTTAGTTATATCTTTTGTTTCATTTACTCTTTCTTTTAAATCTTCTTTCATATCATTATATTCTTGTTGTCCTATTTTTTCTTCAAGTTTTTGTTCTACACTATCTTTTATAGTTTTCATTTTTTCTAATGAATAATCAATATATTTACCAGATTTATCTTTAATTTTCTCTTTATATCCAGGAATTTTACTTTCTATTTTAGAGTCCATAGATAATGTAATTTCCATTACTTTATTTTTAGCACTATCTGATAATTCATCAAATGTAATACCATGAATTTCTCCATTATAGAATACAAAATCTACTAGAGTAACAAAAATAACTTTACTTTTAGCTTTAATATTTGAAACAGTTTCACTTTCTAATATTTCATCAACTTTATTAGAAACTCTTGTTACATAATCAATAATATATTCATCTTTTTCTTCTTGAGTATATGTTGATGTATCTTCTTCTACGACAGGATTATTATAATCACTTATTTCAATTTCATCATTAAGATTTTGAACAGATTGTTCTATTTTAGAATTTCTCATATACTCTTTTTGTGAAGCAGCTGCTTCTTTTTTTGTACATCCTGTTTGTAGTAATACAAAACAAGAAAGCATCACAACAACTATTTTCTTACTATTAATTTTATTAAATTTAATCATCATTATCACCTTTAAACGTATTGTACACTTTTTTTTATTTTATTTCAATAACATTTTTAATATCTTTAATATAAATTTTTTCATTATTATTTGTTAATAAATAATTATCTGTTTTAGCAATTATTTTTTCTTTATACTTTTTTTTATTTGTAATTATTTCGAGTTCAATTCCACAAATTTTTTTGTTATTTTTAAATATTCTATTTAATTCTTCATATGCATTAATTTTAGTATTATCACTATATGATGTACGACTATTTGTTTTTGTTACAATTTTATTATTTTGAAATATTTTAGGTTTTTTTTCCATATTATCACCTAATAAATTATATGACTTCACTATATTTTTTAGTAATAAAATAACCTATTACAAAGAGTATTGTTCCAATTAATAATGAACTAAAATCATAATCACAATTCAAAGTATCTTTCAGAATAATTAAAATTGTCGAAATCATCAATCCAGTTATGACATAAAGAAGTTTAATTTTGTACTTTAATAAAATGATAGAAATTATTTTTGAAAACAATATAAATCCTATAATAATACCTGTAATAAAAATAATGCTATCTAATGTAATTGTAGACATAAGACCAAGTATATTTTGATAAATATTTAAATACATAAATAAAGCTGTTCCACTAACTCCTGGTAAAATCATAGTAATACTTTCAATTATACCTAAAAAGAAAATTGTAAAATAGTTAATTGAGATGTTGATTTTTATATTAATAATATTTATTAATAATATTATTAATAATGGAAATAATAAAAATATAATATTTTTAAAATTTAGATCTTTTTTTATAATTTTAAGAAGTCCATTTATGCATCCTGTTATAAGACCTAAAAAAAGTAGCATTGTTTGTATATAATAAATATTTAGTAAATTGATAATTAATTTACTAAATAATACTATTGAAATACAAATACCTATTAACAAATTACTGAGAAAAATTAAATCATTTTTATTTATTTTATAAATATTTCCAATTATATGAATGGATTTATAATATACTCCTAAAGATATAGCAATTAAACTCCCACTAATACCAGGTAATATCTTTCCTATTCCAATTAAAATACCTTTTAATATATCAATCATTTATATATCACCTATTAAAAAATATGCAATTATTGCAAAGTTTTGTCAAACAGTTTAATTTAATTTTCATATTAATTGTTTTTATAATAAATTTATTATAAACTAAATATAGTAGAGGTGTTTATTATGGAAGAAGAAAAAAAAGAAATTATAGATGATACTTCAGAAATAATTGATGAAAATCAAATCATAGAAGAAAAACCTGTGGAAAAAGAAGAAAATCAAGAGAAAACCATAAATAATATTGTGGAAAAAGAAGAAAATCAAAAAGAAACTGTGGAAAATCCACAAAATATAGTGGAAAAAGAAGAAAATCAAAGTACCGTTCAAAGTTATCCACAGAAAAAAATTAATAAATTTCTTTTATTTCTATTTATAATAATTATAATTATTATTTCATCTTTGTTTGTAAATTATTATTTAAATAATAAAAAAGAAGAAAAAGAGAATAATCAAACACCTTCTCAAATTGAAAAACCAAATAAAGAGGAAGAAAAAAAAGAAGAAGAAGAAAAAGAAGAAGTTTTTGAACCAGAAAAAGTTGATAATGTTGATGTCATAAAGGTATCTAATAGTATTAATAATAATGTCTTAACAGAAGATAGTTTTTATGAAAAATCTTTATTTGTTGGAGATGAATTAATGGCTTCATTTAAAGATTATTTAGCTACAAAACCTAATGGTTTTTTAGGGTCCCCTAAGTTTTTAACATCTAAATCTTTAACTATTTCAACACTTTTAACACCTATCAGCGAAAAAAGTAATCACCCAATCTATAACAACAATAAAATTTTAGTAGAAACTGCTGTTGAAAAATTGAATATTGATAGAGTATATTTTATGCTAGGATATAATGATATATTATCTTCGGGAATAGATAAAACATTAGCTAATTATAAAACACTAATTTCAAGAATAAAAACCAAAAAGCCTAATACAAAATTTTATATTATAAATGTAGCTTATATGTATGAAGGAACAGAAACAAAAGAAATAAACAATACTTATTTAAGATCTTTTAATAATAAATTATCTTTAAATTCAAGTTCCTTAGGTGCTAATATAATAAATTATGCTCATGCATTAATTGAAAAAAATGGATATTTAAAAGATGAATACTCAAATGATAAAAGTAGAAACTTAAGTATTAATGCATATAATGTTTTAATTAATATATTAAGAGAAAAAGCATCACAAGAAATAGAAAAATCTTTATATTCTGATGCTGGTACATTTGTTTCTGAGGCAGAATTAGTACCCACTTATGATAACTATAATAAAGCATTAGTAGCCGTAAATAAATTACCTTATGGAAATATTAAAAAAGAATATTTAGAACGATTACAAATAGTTAATCAACTACTGATAGATACATATAGCAATAAATTGAAAGAAATAACTATCAATAATACTAGAATAATATTAGAAGAAGACAAGTATAATTATGAAATTACTTTTGATAAAACAGTTGAAAAAGCTATAGTTAAAGTAGTTAAAGAAAGTAAAAATGCTACTGTGAAAGGAGCAGAAACATATAATTTAGCATATGGAGAAAACAATATTAAGATAGAAGTAAAAAATAATAATGAAGTTTCAACATACAACATAAAAATAAAAAGAGGATATGATACAACACTTAAATCTGTATCCGTAAATAATGATATAGTAAGTATTGATAATTTATATGCGGAAGTAGATTATCCACTAGATACGGTAGAATTAAAAGTTGTCGGAAATGATCCTAATGCAACAATTACTGGAACTGGTACTTTATCTTTAAATGTTGGTGAAAATATATTTGAATTTAGTGTTAATGAACAAAAGTATAAAATAACTATAAAAAGAAATGAACAAGTTATGCAAGAATAAAAAAAGGTTTAATTAAACCTTTTTTTCAATATTATGTACTATTTTATAAATACATGAATAGCTATGTTTTCCATAAAACTTACAAAATTTTCTAACTGAAGCAGATGAACGTGAATATAACTGTTGAATCTTAGCAATTTCATCATCACTAATTGCATTATGAGGTTTTCTATTTTTATTTCCATGTTCAAGTTTAACAGTTCCTTCAATAATTTCTTTTTTTAATTTACTAATGTATTTTGGATGATAACCAGTAATATTAGAAATATCTTTATACGATAAACATGTTTGATTATTTAATTTCTTCTTAATTAATTCTACGACTTCATTTTTATTCTTTTTATTCTCCATATAGTATCACCTATTATAATTTTATCATTATAAAGTTTAAAATACAATAAAAGGTAATAAAATCGCAAACACTTTACACTTTTTTCCACAAAATTGTGGAAAAATAAATAAATTATATTTTAATTAATTAAAGTTTTCCACAAAACTGTGGATAATACAATGATTATAGTAATTATAATTGTATATTTTAAACTATAAGATTGTTTTTCTTCTTTTTTTTCATCAATAATTGATAAATCATATTTTTTTTCTTCTTTTTCTTTATCATTTACTTTAAAGTATTTTCCATTTTCATCCTTATAACATATATGAAAAATATTTTCTTTTAATAATCTTAAGTATTCTTCTTTATATTCATTATTATTATCATAATTATCTTCTGGTTTAATAATTTTATAATCTGAATCAAAATTATGAGCTGTAATATGTCCTTCTATTACTTTTTTTCTTAATTCATTTTCTTTTTGATATGTCTTTATAGAATTAGAAATATCTATTTTTTTTGAATTATAAATCATATTATTTATATCATCAATTTTTAGATTCATATCTATTTTTTCAATTTCATTTAGAATGTATTTATTAATATTAATTTCTTTATAAGGATTAAGTTCTTTTGTATAAATCATTTTACTTATAACAACATCAATTAATTCATCAAATGAATTATACTTATATATACCTTTAAAATCTGTTAATGCATTTTCAAAGTAAAACCAATCATTGTCAATATTATATGTTACAAAAAAATGAGATTCATTTATTACATTGTTTACTAGAGATGAAAAAACAAGCCTTTTGTATTTAATATTATTTGCTTCTAAAAACATAACAATAAATTCCATTTGTTCAGCACTACTAGCAACATTATAATTAAATATATCCATAGGATAATTAAATTTATATTGATTATTCATAATATCATTTACTGAAGAGAAACTCTTAAACATTTGTGTTAAATCAATGTTAGAAGGATTAATTCTATCCTTATAATTATTATAATATTCATTTAAAAAATAAATTATATCTGGATTATCATATGTAATTCTTTTGTTATTTCTTCCTTCTTCAGCTTCTATAGTTCCATAAGGAATTTCATGAACTATATTATTAATATTAACTGTTGTTCCAAATTCAACATTATTATCTAAATAATTATATAAATCATATGTACTATTAATACCATTTTTACTAAATACAGCTTTAATTTTATTATTATATAATTTATATATCGTCATAAATCTTTTATATATTATATCTATCATTTCTTCCTTTTGTTGAACTTCACATATCATAATTTCATTAATTTTATTTATTGTATTTTTATTAAAATATAAATATAAAAATTTTTCAAAATAATTAAAATAATTTGAAAATAAATTATTTAATAAACTATCAACATTAATAATTTTATTATTTAAAATAACATCATTATTACCCACATCTTTATTTTTATCTTCATAAATAAAAGTATCTAAAGATAATAACCTGTTATTTTTAATTCTATATGAATCTAATGATATATTTTTATTACCGATTATTATATTAAATAAAATCATTTTAAAATAGTCTTCTTTATTATCAATATACTGTAATGGATATTCTATAATTTTTTTTATATCATCATCATTAGTTATACTAGAAATTTCTATTTTCAATTTATTAGACATTTTTTCATAATTATATTCATTGTCTATTTCTAATACATAATTTTTATTTTCGAATCTAAATCTTTTAGCATCTATAGTATTAATAGAAAGTAATTTAGCTATTCGTACAAAAGCAACTTCAAGATCATTATTTGATTTATTTTTATAATTTTTTAATATTCCATTATTTTTACCGTCAATTTTAACTATAATATTGTTTTTATCTCTATCTATTACTTCTATTTTTATATTGTTACTTTCATTGTATTCATTTTTTTTATTTTTATTGTAATTATGATCGTTAATAAATTCATTAATTAGATTATTAATTTCTTCAATTGTATAATTATTACTATCGATTTGATTTTTTAATTTATTAAATTCATCTAATTCGAGAATTGATTTAGCTTTCTCTAAATTTTCATTCATTGTAACATCACACCTAATCAATTGATAATTCATCTATAATTTTCTTACATTTTTTTACTAATATTCCTTCAACAGGTTCATATCCATTTGGGCATATTTTTTCTACATTTGCAACTACTGTAACTGGATTTGCTGGATCATCACTAGTACAACTTTGACCATATAGTGTATATCCTGGATCACAATAATATTCATATTCGTAATCAATATAATGATATTGTATGCATTTATTATCTTCTTTTTCATACCTTTTAGGACATCCATTATTTTTACATCCCACAAAAAAAATTAATAATAAAAATATCCATAATTTTTTCATATACTAACCTACCCTTATAATAGTATTATAGCATAAAAAAAAGTAGAAATACTACTTTTTAATTCTTTCCCATGGTAAATTTAAATCATTTCTACCAAAATGACCATATGCAGCAACATTATAGTATTCTACATTTAATAAATCTAATTCCTTAATAATATTAGAAACAGAAAAATCAAAATTATCATCTATATATTTTTTAATCTTATCAATTGATACTTTTTCAGTATTAAATGTTTCAATTAATAATGAAATTGGTTTAGGTCTACCAATAGCATATGAAACTTGAATTTCACATTTATCACATAATCCATGAGCTACAACGTTTTTGGCTACATATCTTGTATAATATGCTGCACTTCTATCTATTTTAGAAGGATCTTTACTACTTAAACATCCTCCACCTATTCTAGAAGCACCACCATATGTATCAACAATAATTTTTCTACCTGTTGTACCACTATCACCAAATGGCCCACCAATAACAAATGAACCACTAGTATTAATTAAATATTTAGTATTTTCATCTATTAAATTAGGTGGAATTACTTCATTAATTACATTTTCTATAATATATTTTTTTAATTCTTCTTGAGTAATATTTTTAATGTGTTGACTAGATACAATTATGGTATCAATTCTTGATGGAATTCCATCAACATATTCAACAGTAACTTGTGTTTTACCATCTGGTTTTAATGGAGAATCAGGATTACTTTTTCTTACACTAGTTAGTTTTTGTGCTAATTTATTTGCAAGAACTATAGGAAGAGGCATTAATTCTTCTGTTTCGTTAGTAGCAAATCCAAACATAATACCTTGATCTCCCGCCATAGTTTCAGTACTTTCTACAGCTTTATTAATTTCTAGAGATTGTTCTCCCACCTTGGTAATAACATTAAATCTTTCAGTATATCCTATATCTTTAATAACATTTAAAGCTATTTCTTCATAGTCTAATTTAGCATTTGTTTTTGCTTCACCATAAATAAATACTAAATTATCTTTAATAGTTGCTTCTACAGCCATTTTACTTTCTTTATCAATTTTTAGTGCAGTATCTAATATTTTGTCTGCTATTTTATCACATATTTTATCTGGATGTCCTTCTGTGACTGCTTCACTTGTAAAATAATATCTTTCCATAAAAAATTCCTCCCTTTCAACTTTTATCAAAAAGAAAAAACTCTTAAGAAAGAGTTTTGCGCGCATAATTTTAACATCTTTCTTATCGATATTAGCTTTACCACCTTACTTTAGCAGGTTGGTGTGAGATCATAGAGCTAATTCTCTCCCTCACTCTTGATAAAAGTTATATATGTATTATAACATTATTTT
>JALERC010000006.1 GCA_022763805.1 Mycoplasmatota bacterium
TATATTATATTTAATTTAATAAGTTCTTATTTATGTATTAGTGATATAGTAGATTTAGGTATGAATTTTATGTTTTTATTACCAATTTCTATAATATCATTTGTTATGTATATAATAAGTATTTGTTTAATAAATAAAAAAGTTAAAAAATCAAATAATTCTAATAATTTAGATATTAAAAGTATTATTTTAATTATGGTTCCTATTATTGTTTTTATGGTACCTTATTTGTATGAATTATATGTGATAAATAATTGTAAATATTTATTAGAATACAATTATCAAAATGGTTTTATACAAACAGATAATACATATATTGCAATTTTAAATAATAAACCTGTAACAACGACTTTACAAAGAAATTTATTTAAAAGAAAAGGAACTAATGTTGATGATTTATATTATCATATTGTATATAATGATGATGATATTGAAATATCAATGAGAGATTCAAATGGTAAGAAAATAATTATAAATAATGAGGATATAAAAAATATAGCATTAAATGCTAAAGAAAAATGTCAGTCTGCTAAAGGAGCTTCATTATACTATTTTTCAGAAGGAAATTATGCTATTATTGAACTTACATCAGAAAATGCTTATGGAACATTATTAGGTGAATATTTTTATCATAATAATACATATATTCAAGATATAAATACTCATGGTAATTTAAAATCTATAACTTATTATAAATAATTATTATAGGGAATATAAATATGAAGTATAAAAATATATATAATGTTTTAAGTAAATTTATACATGTATTAACACCATTAATAATATTAATTTATTCTATTTATGAAAATATAATTTATAAAAAAGGTAGTGATTCTGGAGATTTTGGAAGTTTAGCAATAGCTTTAAATATAATGATTTCTATAGGATGGTTATTTATTATTTTATTTGTTGTTTATTTATCTAATATAATATGTAAAAAAGAAATTTATAAAAGAATTGTAAAATTAATAATTTCAATTATAAATGTATTCATATGGTGTTCCAATAGTGGTTTATTATTAAATAATAGTATAATAGTTATATTTAATATTTTATTAATTATTATTACAGGAATTCTTTTAATTTTTTATGAAACAAAAGAATCTAATAAAAATGTTTGATTTAAACATTGCTTTATATCAAATATTTTTTTTAAAAGAAATTTTATAACTATATAGTTTTTAATACAAATATGTTTATTAAACAAAAAAATCGATATTTAATATCGATTTTATTTAACGTCTATTACGACGATTTTATCAAATGAAATTATAGTTGAGCGATTACACAATTTTTTTCTCACATGAGAATGATATATAAATCATCCATTCCTAATGATATCATAACATATTCTTATTTAAGTACAAACAATTATTTTTCAATATATGTAGTATAATTAATAATAGAAAGAATTATTAATTTGTTGGTGAGATGTTATTATAAATAAAAAAAGAATTAAAACAGAGAAGCAAAATTATGAAAGATATCATTGAATTATCAAATAATGATGCTCCAAAATTATTACAATTATGTAAAGATGATGAGTGCTATGAAACTTTATAGAAGAAATTTGAAGAATTAGGTTATTATTATAATACAGCAAGGTATAACTTAATGCAATCATCGCTAAATGCCTTAGAAATGCCTAAACATACCAGTGATACAAGTGCTGCTATAAAAGAACAAATTATAGGAGTCACAGCTGGTGCTATAATTAGATATGAAAAAAGCAAAGGAAAAATATTATAAAAATGCTAACTAATTTTATAAACATGAAAATAAATATGAAAATAATTGGATCTTACCTGTAAAAACATATAATGAAATTCTTGATATACTAAATTGTAATAAAAAATGTCAGTTATATTTTGTTCAAAAAAAGCAAAATCAAGAAGAAGAGAAAAAATCAAAGGGAAACAAAAGTAAATATTTATTCATAATTTCTTTGATATTACTGTTATAATTGCAATCTTTGTTTCAATAATAGTTCATAATAATATAAAAAATGAACACACTTATATGAGCACAGGTTCAAATATATTCTTTACTATTTTAGCATTTTTAGTTGCTTTGATTATTTCTTTTGTGTTTATAGCAGTTGTATCAAAGCATTGTTCGATAAAATTTAAAAAACAGAAAATTGTATTTTTGATTTTTTATGATATAATGTAAATGAAATGTGAGGTAAATATTTATGAAAAAAATAGTAATCATAATATTCAATTTCTTTTTATTAATTACATTAACTAGTTGTACCAATAAGAAGGATAATACAAAAATAAAAAAAACAAAAAAAACTGATTATGAATGGGAAGAATTAACTTTAAATAGTAATGATTATAATTTTGCTGATGCTGATAAAAAAGAAATAATAAATATATTTGAACATTTAGGTTTTTATTATACCTTTAAAGATGATACAGGTCCTGATACTGATAACGAATATTTATGGGGAATAACTTTTAAAAATTTATATAACGAAATGAAAACTATAGAAAATTCAAATAAGTTTGCTAGTCTTTATATTAAAGAGGCAGATAAAGTTGATATTAATAATTATAGTGATTTAGAAATTGATTTTCTTGATTCATATATGAAAATTTTATTTGCATATATTAATTCCAGCGAGGCATCTGATACGATAAAAGTTGATGATCTATTAGATGTAGAAAAATTGGGAAAAGTTACAAAAGTATATACTCAAAATTATAATTCTGATAACAATTCAGAAAACAGTGATTATTATAGATGTATACTATATTATCTTAAAAAAGAAGATATATGGGTTAAAGTTCTTTCAGCTGATATAAGTGCTGGTGGAGATGGAAACTATGTAAAATTCTATCATAAAGTACATTTTCCTGATGGGCATTCTTTTGATGAAATGAAACCAGATATTATAAATAACGTTATTAAACAAAATTATGATTATTTCAATTTTTTGATTCAGTATAGAAATAAAGTCTATTTAAACTATGTAAATAAAAAAATAAATGAATATAATAATGATACTAACGAAGAGTATGAACCAAAAGTTGGAATGACAGAAGAAGAAGTTTTAAATTCTACTTGGGGTTCTCCAAATAAAAGAAACAAGGATACATATTCCTGGGGAACTCAAGAACAATGGGTATATAATAAAAAAGGTTATATATATTTCGAAAATGGAATTGTAACTGTCATTAGTGAAAGATAATAAAAGGAATAGATTAATATGAAAAAAGACAGTTGTAAAACTGAAAAATTTAAAATAGATAAATAAGCTAATGATAAGGCTAATGGTTTGATAAATGTTAATGAATCTGGTAAGGGTACATGTTATCGAGATATTTATATAACAGACATACGATCTAAAGCAAAAGCTGTTGATGCGAATTTAAAAAAATAATATTAAAAAAATTAAGGGCAAGAGCTTATCTTTTAAAGCTATTGCCTTTTTATAATTTTTTATATTATAGTAAATCCAATAAAATGTGTATAGTTTCTATACAATTTATAGAAAGCGAAAAAGATAAAATATTTATTGCAAATAATATTGATAATTTTATAAACAAATAAGACTCTACCTTTCAAAATCATCTTTTCCCTTACTTAATTTTTAATCTTCAATGTCGTCACTATCTAAAACTTCATCTTTATCATACCAGTTATGTTGTTTGCCACATTTGGGACATAGTAATTTTTGTAAGAAGATATAAGTTAAAATTCTTTAATAAGCACGAGAGTTATTTTTCTTTTGAAAGTGACATTCTTCCCACATTTCTTTACTAACTAATGGCTCTACTACATTAGGGTAATAAGTAGGATTTTTAGTTCTTTTACCATGAATGAAATCTCCTTTATATATTTCGTTTTCAATGATATGAAGTATTGTATTATCTCTCAATTATCTTTTCCTAGAACCTTTTCTTCTTTATATAGATTACAATCTTTTGATAAGAAAATCCATTGTGATAAAGTTAAACATTCTAATAACAACATCTTTTGTTAATTAATCAATTACTAATTTTTTATCTTTGTGTTTATAACCTAAAGATGTTTTATGTGGAGTGTGTCCTTGATTAATTGTCCCAGCTAAACCAACTTTAGTTTTTCACTTGTTTTTTCAATTGCATTTTGAAAAACAAAGTTCAAAAATACCTATAAATAATGTTGATTTAGTTCCATCATTTGGGCCACTATGTTTATTAATCTCTAGTTTAGTAAGTAATGAAATTATTAATTATTTTCAAAATATAAGGAAACTAGTTTAGTTGGCAAAACTTTAATGTTTAATTTATTAACATATCAAACATTTTTTTAAAAGAATTCTAAATGTAAGGAGTGTGGAATAAATGAAAGTAAGTAATTTAAAATCCGGATTTAAGAATAATGAAATCTTAAAAGATATAAGTTTTCATTTAGCACAAGGCGAAAAAGTTGGATTAGTTGGGCTAAACGGAAGTGGAAAATCAACTCTCCTTAAAGTTTTATCAAATGAATTACCATTAGATTCAGGGAAAATAAAATTAGAAAATGAAACTATTACATATTTAAAGCAAGAAATATCACATGAATTTGATAATTATTCAATAATAGATTATATTAAAAATCAAACAGGAATTGGAAAATTAGAGACTAGACTTTCTGAACTTGAAAATAATTTAACTGATGATAATATGAACGAATATGGGGAGATATTGGATAATTTTTTATCGCTAGATGGTTATTCCTTTGAAAGTAATTTACAAAATTTAATAGATGGTTTAAATTTAGACAAAAGTTTAGATAGTAAAATTTCTACTCTATCAGGTGGGGAAAAAATAAAGGTCTTACTATGTGCTATGATTCTTAGTAATAGAGATATCTTATTACTAGATGAGCCAACAAATAATTTGGATATTGAAGCAATTGAATGGTTAGAAAATTATCTTCGTAATTTAAAAAAAAGCATTATAATGGTTTCACATGATGAAGTATTTTTAAATAATATTGTTAGTAAAATATTTGAAATGTCTGATGGTAAGTTAAATGAATACAATTTAAGTTATAATGATTATTTAGAACAAAAAGATCTTGAATACGAAAAAGATAAACTAAAATACTTAAATGCTATAGAAGAAAGGAAGAAAATAAAAGCTAGATTACAAAAAGCAAAAGACTGGTCAAATAAGGGGACATCATCTAAAGCACACAATGATAATGATAAAATTGCTAATAATTTTGCTAAAGAAAGAACTCGTTCATCTGAAGTGTCTAAATTGTCAAAAGCATTAGATAAAATAGATATTCCAACATTTCTAGAAAGAAAAAAAATTAATTTCTTATTAGATTTAGATAATGAAAAAGGAAATAAAAATATTTATGTAGATGATTTGGTATGCGGCTATGAAAATTTTCAAACTGTTCCACTTAAATTAAATATAGATTTTGGAAGTAAAATTAACATTAAAGGAAATAATGGAAGTGGTAAAACAACATTTATTAAAACAATACTAGGTTTGATTAAACCTATTGATGGAAATATTATAATAGGAAATGATGTTAAAATAGGATATATATCACAAGATACGATTATAAATGATAATAATATTAGTGTATATGAATTTATAACATCAGGATTAGATGATATAGATCGCTCATTAGTTTTTACATTGCTTAACAATTTTGGTTTTAATTATGATGACAGAGATAAAAAGTATTCCGAATTATCTCCTGGTCAAAGAACAAGAGTAAACTTGGCTAAAATTGCTCTTCATAAAATTAATGTACTTATTTTAGATGAAATTACCAATCATTTAGATAAAGAAGCATTAGAGTTAATTTATGAACTTGTAGAGTCATATCCTGGAACAATAATTAGTATTTCACACAATAGAAAATATAATGAAATTTTAAATGCAGATTATTCTTTAGATATTTCAACAGGAAACATAGAATATTTACAAAATAATACACAAAAAAACTAACTATTTCTAGTTAGTATTTATTACTCTCGAATCTAAAGGTTCGAGTTTTCTATCAAATGGAGCGGGTGATGGGAATCGGACCCACGTTATCAGCTTGGAAGGCTGGAGTTCTACCATTGAACTACACCCGCAACTCGTGTTGACATAACTAATTATATATGAATGAACACTATTTGTCAATCTTTTTTTGAAAAAAAGTAATATTTTTGATAAACTTTTGAATAACAAGAATATTTATGATATTATATTAATGTAATATAGTAGGAGATGGTATCTTTGAATAGAATAGTTAAAATTATAAGAAAAGATGGAAAAATTGACATTTTAGAATTTCCAAGAATTAAAAAAGAAAGAAAAAAAACACTTAAACAATTACAAAAAGAAGCACAAAATAGTATAGATAAAATAATGAACGAAGGTAAGACTGAAGAAGAAATAAAAGCATTAAAAAAAGCTGAAAAAGAAAGATTAGCTGAATTAAAAAGACCAAAAACAGAAGCAGAATTAAATCAGGCGAGTATAAATAAAATTTTAGATGAAGTAAAAATTGAAAAACCTGATATTAAAACCGATAGAGATGATGAAATCGAAAAAGGTATTGCTGATATATTTGGTGATACTACTAGAATAAATATTTCAGACTTACAAGTAAGTAATAATTATAAATCAATTGAAAGTAATGAAGAATATTTTAAACATGTAAAAGATCCAAGAAAAAGAAATAGAATTATAATAGCTTGTTTACTTGCATTTGGAATTATAGGTAGTTTTGGAACTTATGGATATATGAAATATAGTGAAAAAATTGCAAAAGAAAAAGATATAGCTAGACAAGAAAATCTATTAAAAGATGAATTGTCTAATCTTATAAAACTTAATTTACTAACAGATTCAATTAATATTGAAGTAAAATCGCAAGGTGATTATGGTTATATTGAAAAAGAAGTAAAAAATTATTATTTAGAAATAAGTAATAATTTACAATTAATTCTAGATATTACTAATGATGAAGATTTTAATTCATTATCTAGTTTAGAGAATTTAAAAAAAGATGATGATGAATTAAATAATAGTTTTGCTATTATTAATAAAACTAAATTAAAATATAAAAATACCATGGATACTTTAAAACGTGAAATTAATAAAGATAGAATTTCTAAGTTAATAAATAGATCAAATTTAAATACATATTTTAAAAATTTATATGATGATTTAATGTATAGTGATGATGAATTAGATTATATTTTAGAATATCAAGAATATATAAATGATATAGATAAACATGAAACAGTTCTAATTAACAAAACAGAAGAATTAATTAAATTTTTAAAAGAACAAAAAGGTAAATGGAAAATAGAAAATGATGCATTTAAATCAGATAGTGAGTTTATTACTTTAAAATATCAACAATTAGTAAATGCTATCAATGAAGAAAAAGATCAAATTTTATTAATAAATGTACAAAATGGATATTCATATCAAGAATAACCATTTTCTTTTTTGTATAAATAATGTATAATACGATGAAAAAGGAGAATAAAAATGATACCAGAATTTTATATGAATATGTTAAAAGAACAATATAGTGATAGTGATATAAAAAAAATAATAGATGGATATTCTAAAAAAAGAAAAACAACAATTAGAGTAAATACATTATTATCTAATAATAGTGAAGTATTAGATATATTTAATAAATTAAATATAGAATATGATCACGTTCCATTTTATGATAATGCCTTTATTATAAAAAATAGAAACGAAATAGATTTATATGAACTTGATCTATTAAAAGAAGGTAAAATATATATGCAAAGTTTATCTTCAATGCTACCTCCAATTATTATGGAACCTAAAGAACATGAAGATATATTAGATATGGCTGCAGCTCCTGGAGGAAAGACAACAGAAATAGCTGCATTAACTAATAACAATAGTAAAATAACTGCTGTAGAATTTAATAAAATACGTGCTGAAAAATTAAGATATAATATTAAGAAACAAGGATGTTCTAAAGTTTTTGTTTTAGAAGCTGATTCAAAAAAACTTGATGACTTCTTTAAATTTGATAATATTCTTTTGGATGCCCCATGTAGTGGTAGTGGGACACTTGATTTAAATAATGATAGAACATTTAAATATTTTACAGAGAAACTTATAAAAAAGTCTAGTGAAACACAATTTGAACTTTTAAAAAAGGCATTAACGATATTAAAACCTGGTAAGACAATGATTTATTCTACATGTTCAATTCTCTCAATAGAAAACGAGGATGTTGTTAGTAAAGTAATGAAACAATTTAATTGTGAAATTGTACCTATAAATGTGGAAGGAGTTGAATTACTTCCAACAAAAATAGAAGGTACAATGGTTGTTTGTCCGAATGAACTTTATGAAGGATTTTATATTGCAAAAATAAAAAAGAAAGAAGTTTAATACATAAAATAAAGTGATCCTACTGGATCACTTTTTGAGTTATAAAAAATGCTTTTTAAAAACATTTAGATAATATAAACTAAGTTGTGGTAAAATTAAATTATAATAGGAGGTGAAATTATGCTTGTTTATGTTATTATTACAATTATTGTTTTAATCGCTATTTATACAGTAGTTCAATATAACAATTTTGTTAAACTTAATATCAAAATAAAAGAGGCTTTTTCAAATATGGATATTTATTTAAAGAAAAGATGGGATCTAGTTCCTAATTTAGTAGAAATTGTAAAAGGATATGCTAAGCATGAAAAAGAAACTTTTAAAGAAGTTGTAGCATTGAGAAATGGTTCTTATGATAATATGTCTGATGAAGAGAAAATAGAGGCAAATACACAATTATCTAGTGGTATTAATAAAATTATGGTTCTAGCAGAAGGCTATCCGGATTTAAAATCAAATGAAAATTTTAAAGATTTATGTCAACAATTAACAAAAATTGAAGATGATATTGCAAACTCAAGAAAATATTATAATGGTGTTATTAGAATTTATAATACTAAAGTTAAAATATTTCCATCTAATATTTTTGCTAATATATTTGGTTTTAAAACAAAATCAATGTTTGAAATAAATGAAAACGAAAGAAAAAACGTCAAAATTGAATTATAGTTTATGGAGAGTATAATGAAAAAAATTATTAGAGGAATTTTTTTGTTTGTTTTAGTTTTAGTATTTTCATTCCCATTAAATATAAATGCACTAACTAAACAAACATTAGATGTAAGTATTAAAAATACACAAAATTTAGAAATAGGAGACTTAACTTTTACTAATATTTCATTTAAAGATTATTCATCTACTTCTACAAAGGCATTTGGTTTAACAGGAATAGTTTCTAATAGTTCTAGTAACACAATAAGTTATACATCTACAGTTTATTACTATGATTTAAATCATAATTTAATAGCTAAAGGATATAATTCTAATATGGCTATTTCTGGAAATAATAATTTTAATCTAATGTCAAATTTGAATATATTAAAAGAGTATAGTGTTAATGATATATATTATTATAGTTTATTAATTGAAATTAATGATTCATCAGAATCAAATGAATCATTAATTTTAACGCCAAGTAAAAATTCTTTATATGCTTCCCGCGATTATGTTATTGATAAATATGATATTAATATTATTGTTAATGAAAATAATACATTTGATATTACTGAAACAATTACAGCATATTTTAATGTATCTAAGCATGGCATATTTAGAACTATTCCATTAAAAAATACAATTGTAAGATTAGATGGTACTACATCAACTAATCGAACACAAGTTTCAAATATTAGTGTTGATAATGAATATAAGAAAATAAGACAAAATGGTAATTATAAATTACAAATAGGATCAAAAGACCATACATTAATTGGAGAACAAAAATATGTAATTAAATATACATATAATCTAGGAAAAGATCCTATGAATAATTATGATGAATTATATTATAATATAATTGGAAATGAATGGGATACAGTTATTGGAAATATAACATTTTCTATTACTATGTCTAAAGAATTTGATTCAAGCAAATTAGGTTTCTCATCAGGAACTAAAGGTTCTATTGATAGTAGTAAAGTTATATATAATGTTAATGGAAACAAAATAACGGGTACTTATAATGGTATTCTTGATGTTGGAGAAGCTTTAACTGTTAGATGTGAATTACCTGAAGGATATTTTGTTGATGCAAAACTTGATATAAATAAAATAGATTATCTTATGTTCTTTATTCCTATTATATTTTTGGTAATATCTATATTATTGTGGAATATCTTCGGACGTGATGATCAAATTATAGAAACGATTGAGTTTTATCCACCTGAAGGATTAAATAGTCTAGATGTTGGTTTTTTATATAAAGGACGAGCTGAGAATAAAGATGTAACATCATTATTAATATATCTAGCTAATAAAGGATATCTTGAAATTTCTAATAAAAAAATTGAATTAAATGCTGATAAAATAAATTTAAATCAAGAATCGAGAAATAATGCTAATAAAAAAATAATGATATTACAAAATAAAATTAATGAACTAAAAGCAAGTAATCCAAGTTCTCAAAAAATAAAGTATTATGAAAATATGTTAGATATTTATAAAAATATCGATACTCCAATTAATTATGAACAATATGGACTTAAATCTTCAATTAATAATATAAATAAAAAAAATAAATTTTTAATTAGAAAATTAAAAGATTATGATGGAACCAATTTACATGAACAATGGTTTATGGAAGGTTTATTTGAATATAATAGAAAAGAAGTTACAGATAGTATGTTGTACAATAATTTTTACATAACAAATAATAGAATTTTACATACTATTAACAACAAACAAAATAAAAATAAAGTATTTGAAAAATCTTCTTTAAACAAAAAAATTTTTATTATTTTAATGATTATTGCTTCATATTGCTTAATAACTATACCACCTATATTTACTTATGGAGATCAAGAAACTTTAATTTTTGCATTAGTATTTCCAGGAATTGGTTTTACAGCATTATTAGGAATGTTATTTGGAGATACTCCTATTTCTGTTAAAATATTTGGTTTGTTTTGGGGATTAGGATTTGGTGGTATGCCATGGTGAGTTATGGTATTACCAGCATTAATGCAAGATATGTCATATTTAATTTGTTATATTATTGGATTATTATGTATAGGTGTTATGATACTTGTAATAAAATATCTTCCAAAAAGAACGAAATATGGAAATGAAATGCTTGGTAAATTGAAAGGTTTTAAAAACTTTTTAGAGACAGTAGAAAAAGAAAAATTAGAATCGTTAGTTATGGAAAATCCTAATTATTTTTATGACATACTACCTTATACTTATGTATTAGGT
>JALERC010000032.1 GCA_022763805.1 Mycoplasmatota bacterium
TAAAATTAAAGAAAATTTAAAAATATTAGGAATTGATGCTCATATATTTGATACACCAATATTTGATGTAGCTGATAAAACAGATAATCCATGCTATTTATGTGCAAGAATGAGAAGAGGATATTTATATAGTTATGCACAAAAACTAGGCTGTAATAAAATAGCTTTAGGTCATCATTTTGATGATGTTATTGAAACAATTTTAATGAATATTTTATATACAGGTAATTACGCAAGTATGATGCCAAAATTACATAGCGACAATTTTGAAGGTATGGAATTAATTAGACCCCTTTATTTTGTTCGAGAAAAAGATATTAAAAGTTGGGCTAAATATAATGGATTAGAATTTATAGACTGTGCATGCTCAGTAACTAAAAAGAAAATTGGTAAAAGACAAGAAGTAAAAGAACTTGTACAAAAATTAAATGAAATGTATAAAGAAGCAGATAAATGTATATTTGCAAGCAGTTTTAACGTTAATTTGAATACTGTTATAGGTTATAAAAAAGGAAATGAAAAATATACTTTTATGGATGATTATGATATGTAAAAATATGTAAAATTACTATTATTTAATAATAAATTATGTTATACTTAAATTGCCTAAGTTATACGGTTTGCTTAATTTAGAAAAACCTACTAATTAACGAATAGGGAGTCTAAATCATACGCGGTGTTGAAAACTTTGAAACGTCGTTTTCTTAAAGGATCCTAAAGTGTATGAGGAGACACCCACCCTGGGAGACTGGGTTTTATCGTTAATAAGCGCCGATATCTTGGGTTTTTTTTTGTACTGTGATATAATAACGATGGTGATTTTTATGGATTTATGTCGTTTAGAACTCTTAATAGGAGATAAAATAAATTTAATAAAGAATAAAACAGTTTTAATTATTGGTATAGGTGGAGTAGGCGGATATGCTCTTGAAGCTATTACTAGAGCTGGAGTTAATAATATTATTATTGTTGATGGGGATACAATTTCATCTTCAAATATAAATAGACAAATTATATGTAATCAAAATAATATAGGAAAAAACAAAGTGGATGAAGCTAAAAAACGTATCTTAAGTATTAATCCAAACTGTAATATTAAAACATATAATTTATTCTTAGATGATGTAAATGTTCATGAATTATTTAATGAGCATATTGATTATATTATGGATTGTTGTGATACTATAAAAGTAAAAAAAGAGTTAATAAGAATAGCAGTAAATAATAATATTAAAATTATATCTTCTATGGGAACAGGTAGAAAATTAAATCCATTAAAGTTAACAATTACAGATATAAGAAAAACAAGTTATGATCCAATCGCTAAAATACTTAGAAAAATGATAAAAGATGAAAAAATAACTAAAAAAATTCCTGTTGTAACTAGTACAGAACAAAGTATTAAAACAAATTCTAAAACGATAGGGTCTACGCCTTTTGTACCAGGTGTAGCTGGTCTTATGATGGCAAGTTATGTAATAAACGATATGATAGGAGAAAAAATATGTTAGATGAATTAATTAAAAATGCTAAAAATGTTAAAGGTAATATATTAACACTAGGTTTTGCAAATAATTCAAAATTAGTCCAAACAATTAATAATAATAAAAAAGTAAATAATATTATTACATTAACAAATAAAGGTAATAGCAAAAAAAATAGTATTAAAAAAACTTTTGGTGGTAAAACTGTAAGAGTTACTAAACTAAAAAAATATTTTAAAAATATTAATACTGATTACATATTTGTTGAATATTCATCTGTAGAAAGATTTTTAAAAACTATCATAAGAGATACTATAGATTTATCTAATGAAAAAGTATACATGTTTATTGATAAAAAAATAAATGATCCAGAAGAAATCCTAAAAAGATATGAACGATACGGATGTACTGTAAAAATGATGGGTAATAATAATATCTATGTACTTACTATTGATACAAGAAACATAAAAACTAAAAAAATTAAAAATATAATATATTATATAAAAGATATTATATACAGCATTGAAGAAGCAATAGCTTATGTATTAATTGGTGAATAAATATAAACAATAAATTAAGTTTTATTGTTTTTTATTTAAATAATTGCTATAATTAGGTAGTAGTTTAGGGTGATGATATGTATTTAAAAGAGATAAGAGCACATGGTTTTAAATCATTTGCAGATAAAATAACAATAGAATTAAGTGACAACATAACAGGTATTGTTGGTCCTAATGGTAGTGGTAAAAGTAATGTCGTTGATGCTGTTAGATGGGTATTAGGTGAGCAATCAGTAAAATCATTACGTGGTACAGATAACATGTCTGATGTAATCTTTACTGGTAGTAAATCTAGAAATCCATTAAATGTTGCAAGCGTAACTTTAGTATTTGATAATAGTGATCATTATTTAAATATAAACTATAATGAAGTAGCCATAAAAAGAAGAGTATATAGAGATGGTACTAATGAGTATTATATTAACAATGAAAAATGTAGATTAAAAGATATTATTAATATAATGCTAGATACAGGAATTGCTAAAGAAAGTTTTAATATTATTTCTCAAGGTAAAATTGAAGAAATATTAGCAAGTAAACCTAGTGAACGTAGAGTCATGTTTGAAGAAGCTGCTGGAGTTCTTAAATATAAAAAAAGAAAAGAAGAAGCTTTAAGAAAACTTGAAAAAACCAATGATAATATGAGTAGAGTAGATGATATCATCGGAGAACTTGAAATACAAGTAAATCCATTAAAAGAACAAAAAGAAAAAGCAGAACAATACTTAAAGATTAAAAAAGAACTAGAAAATATTGAAATAGCTTTAATAGCAAATGATATTAAAAATATATCAGCAGATTATAAAGAAAAACTAGAAAAAATTGAAATACTTAAAAATGAAATATTAAATATGAGTACATCTAATTCAAAATCAAATGCTAAATTAGAAACATTAAAAATAGAACTTACAAAAATATCTCAAGAAATTCAAGAAAAAAATAAAGAATTATTAGAGAAAACAAAAACTGTAGAAAAAATAAATAGTAGAAAAAATATTATACTTGAACGAAAAAAATATGAAGTTGAAGACTCAAAATTACATCAAAATCTTGTAGATTTACAAGAAAAGAAAATGAAATTAGAAAATGAATGTATTCAATTAGATAATGAAATAACATTAAATACTTTTAAGGAAACTGAAATAATAACTAAGTACAAAGAACAAGAAACCGTACTTAACCATAACAAAGATTTACGAAATAAAAAAGAACAAGAGTTAACATTTAAATATAGAGAAAAAAATAATTTAAAAAATAAAATAGAATTACTAAAAGAAAACATAGAAAATAATGGATTATTACCACAACAAGTAAGAAAAATATTAAATAATCCTAAATTAAGAGGTATTCATAATGTTATTGGTAATTTAATAGAAGTAGAAGAAAGATACTCTACAGCTATTTCTACTACACTAGGTGCTAGTGCTAATAATATAGTTGTAGATAATGAGTTAAATGCTAAAGAAGCAATTGAATATCTTAAAAACAATAATTTAGGAAGAGCAACTTTTTTCCCACTTAATATTATTAAGCCAAAACAAATAGATAATTATAATGAATTAACTAATTTAAATGGTTTTATTGATATAGCATCCAATCTAGTTAAATATGATAAAAAATATGATAATATTATAAGAAATCAACTAGGTAATATTATTGTTTGTGAGGATATTAATAGTGCTAATTATATAAGTAGAAAAATTAATTATAGATATAGAATAGTAACTCTTGATGGACAATTACTACATGTAGGTGGAAGTATTTCTGGTGGTAGTAGTAATAATGCAAAGAATATAATTACATTAAAATATGAATTAGAAGAAAAAATAGAACAAGAAAAAAAATTATTAAATGATATTAAATTAATTGAAGATAAAATTAATGAATATGATAATATTTATCAAGCTGAAAGTGATAAATTATATATAATTAATAAAGAAAAAATACAAATAACCGATTCTATTAATTTAAAAAGAAAAAATTTACTCGATTTAAATGAACAAATAAATTTAGTAGATAATGAAATTAAAAGTATTAATAATATGCTAAATAATTCACTATCAAAAGAAGAAGATGAAGTAATTAAGGAATACTATGAAGCTCTCAAAGAAAAAGATTTATTAGTACAAAACATTAATATATTAAATGAAAATTATAATGATTTGCATGAAAAAATGAGTATTTATGAACACTCAATTAAACAAGAAAATACATTATATAATACAAAAAATAAAGAATTAAATAGTCTTGAAATAGAAACCAATAGACAAGATGTTAAACTTGATAATTTATTAAATGTTTTAAGTGAAACTTATAATATGACATATGAAAAAGCTATAAGCCAATATTCTATAGATAATGATGATCAAGAATCAAGAACAAAAGTAAACACATATAAAAGACAATTAAAAGAACTTGGTATGGTTAATATTAACGCTATCGAGGAATATGATAGAGTTAAAGAAAGATATGATTTTCTGACATCACAAAAAGAAGATTTAATTAATGCAAGTAATGTATTACTTGAAATAATTAAAGAAATGGATGATGTCATGACTGAATATTTTACAAAAACATTTGAAATTATCAAAGAAAATTTTAAATTAACATTCAAAGAATTATTTAAAGGTGGTAAAGCTGACTTAGTATTAACTGATCCAGAAAATATGTTAGAAACAGGGATCGAAATTGTCGCATGTCCTCCAGGTAAAAAACTATCTAGTATTTCGTTACTATCCGGAGGAGAAAAGACATTTACCGCAATAAGTTTATTATTTGCTATATTAAAATCACGACCTGTTCCATTTTGTATTCTCGATGAAGTTGAAGCTGCACTTGATGATGCAAATGTTAATTCATTTGGTCTATATTTAAAACAGTTGCAAGCAAAAACACAATTTATTTTAATAACACACAAAAAACGTACAATGGAATTTGTAGATACATTATATGGTATTACAATGCAAGAATCAGGTGTATCTAAACTTGTTAGTGTAAAATTAGAGGATTTAAAATGATAGATGTAGTTGCAATGTGTTTTATTAAAAATAACAGTTTTATTATAGCTTTGCCAAGAAGTAGTAAAAATACCAATTTATATACTTTAATAGGTGGTAAAGTAAAAGAAAATGAAAAATTCGATGATGCAATAATTAGAGAAGTAAAAGAAGAACTTTTTATTGATTTAAAAAAAGAGGAATTTAAATTAATACTAGAATTTCAAGAACATGCCGGAAGTGATCCTAATTTGATGATTAATATGCATATGTTTTTAACAGAACATGATATTGATGTTCTTCCAGAAGTTAATGATGAAATATTAGATTATAAATGGTTTAATATCGGTGATGATGAAAGTATTTTATGTGATTCTATTAAACTTCATTTATTGCCATATTTAAAAAACAAAACTACAATTTAAAATGTAGTTTTTTTCTATATATTTAATATATATAGAGATAATTAGTCATTACATAGTAAAAAATGAATTATTATACTTACTTTTGAATGCATAAAATAAAATTATATAATTAATACGTATTTAAATTTTACATATTTTTTTAATATTTTATTGCATTTAATATTTTTCTTTGTTATAATTAAAGGGCAGTGTTAGTTGGACCCTTAGCTCAGTTGGTTAGAGCATCCGGCTCATAACCGGGCGGTCGTAGGTTCGAGTCCTACAGGGTCCACCACTAATGCGAGTGTGGCGAAATTGGCAGACGCGCTAGACTTAGGATCTAGTGTCTTACGACATGGGGGTTCAAGTCCCTTCACTCGCACCATAGAGGAATCTGGTTGGACATGTGTTCAACTTTTAAATAAATATCAATTCTAGAAATGGAATTGATTTTTTTTGATTTTAAGTGAAAGGGATGAATTTATGGTAAGTGTAATTAAGAAAGATATAAAATTTAAGAATCATTGAAAAATAGAATTTAAATGTAATTTTTTTAATATTACACCAGTAATATAAAATGGTAGTTTAAGAGTAGTAGAAAGAACTAATTTAGCATATGTAGAACCTCATAGGATAATAATTAAGGGAATAACATTTCTAGCCTTTAATAATGAAACTAGTATAAAAGATTTAGAAAAAAGGACATTACTTACTTTAATATTTAAATAAATTTTTAGATAAAGTTCCAAAGATAATTAAAGATATTGGTGATATGGAATTATAAATAAATTTAGAAATGTTGTTGAATTCACTATAATATATGATATAATCAATTTGTTTGTAAAAAGGAGGAAAAAAAATGAATGAAAATACAAAGTTAAAAGGACAAGGATATCCTTGTATTGATAAAACACATGAAAAAGAGAACAATTTTAAAAGCAATCACCCATTAATTCCAAATATGAGTATTGTTAATGCAATTGGTCTAATTAGCTCGTTTTATAGAGATGCAATTGCAATTGATTGTTTAGATTTAAGAATTTCATACCAAGAATTATTAAATACTGCTAAAACACTATCTAGAGCATTTAAAGAATTGGGAATAAAAAAGGATGATATCATTACCGCATCTATGCCTAATTTTTTCCAAGCTGTTGCAGTTTATTTGGCAGCAAACCGTATAGGAGCAATAACAACTTTTTTAAATCCAGGATGTTCAATGGATGAAACAAAATATTATTTAAATGAATTTGAATCACCTTTATTTATAAATTTTAATAAAGAGCAAGAATATAATGAAAGTATAAAAAAAGATACAAAAGTTAGACAAATAATCACATTACAACAACAACATTTAAATATTAAAACATTTAATGAAATTAAAACAGGTGATATAGGTTATAGTGATTATATATCTTTTAATGACTTGAAATTAGTTGCTGATTATTACAAAGGAATAATTAATCCAATTCATGGAGGAAGTCAAAATTCATTAATATTGTTTACAAGTGGTTCAACAGGTTTACCAAAATCAGTTGTTTTAACTAATCAAAATATATTAGCATCAGGTATTTATATGAAAAATTCTACAAATTTAAAACCAACTGTTGGTGAAAAGTGTTTGGTTTGTGTACCATTTTCATATCCATATGGCTTTGCAACTTCAACATTAATGTCATTACTATGTGGTAGAGAAGCAGTTTTAGCACCAACATTATCTAAAGATAATATTAATTATTATTTACAAAAAAATCCTAATATTATTTTTGGTAGTCCAGCTATGTTGGAGTTAATAAGAAGAAATGTAGAAGATGATTTAGATTTATCTTCACTTCATACATTTATTTCTGGAGGGGATTTCTTATCACCAAATCAATCACAAGAAGCAAAGGAATTTTTCAGAAGTCATGGAAGTAGTAAAATTGAAATATGTAACGGATCAGGTAATGCTGAGTCAGGTGGTGCAAGTACAAATTCAGTTGGTATAGAAGTAAAACCTGAAACTGTAGGAAAAGTATTATCTGGAACTAAAGCAATTGTCGTTAATCCTGAAACACTTGAAGAATTAAAATATGGTGAAGAAGGTATGCTTTGTATTTCTGGTAAACATGTTTTTAAAGAATATTACAAAAATCCAGAATTAACTGCACAAGCTAAATTTATGTATAAAGGTAAAGAATATTTAAAAACAGGAACAATGGGAATTTTAGATGAACATGGATATTTTACTCTTACAGGAAGATCATCAAGATTTTATATAAGATCTGATTTAAATAAAGTTTATTGTGAACATATTCAACAATTTATAAATAATATAGATTGTGTTGATTCTTGTGTCGTTGTAAAGAAACCAAATGATGATTTATTATATACTGGAAAAGCATATATAGTTTTAAAAAAAGGTTTTGAGCCTTCAACAGGATTAATTGAATATATTTCTAAAAAATGTAATGAAAGAATAAAAAATATAATAACAGGAGAAGATCTTCAATTAAAAGATTTTGAAATTCCGTCTTCTTTTGAATTTATTGATATTATTCCAAGAAACAAAGCAGACAAAATAGATTATCAAAAACTAGAAGAACAAGCAAGATTAGAATATGAAACTGAAAAAAATATAAAAAGTAAAGTAATCAGAAAGGGGTAATGATAGTTTGAGTACAGGTATATTTTTCTTATTTCAATCAACTTTTTATATACTTTTGCTCATGACTATATTTTTTCAAAAGAAAAATTTTGAAAGTGAAGAAAACACAGTATATAAATGGTTAATCATAACTACATTTGTAGAAACTGTTTTAGAAATAGGTTTAGATTTTTTTGGGCCACTTTATACTAAAGTTCCATATATTAGTTATTCAATAGCTAAATTTTATTGTGTATGTATTACTCTATGGAATTGTCTTCTGTGTACATATGTTGTAATTATTAGCTTGAAAATGAAAAACAAAGAAAAGTTGATGTGGATAAAAAATTTAACTCTGATTTTAAGCTTTATATTTGCGTTATTAACTTTTGTTTTACCTTTGGAATTCTTTTATAGAGATAATATTGCATATACATTTGGAGCAAGTGTAAATATTTGTTATATTTCATCAACAATTTATTCTATAATTGCCACTATTTTTACATTATGGAATATAAAAAACATTAAAGATAAAAGATTCTTACCTGTTTTATTTTTGATTGTATTGGGGCCTCTTTTTGCAATAGTACAATACTTTAATCCAGGACTATTACTTGCAACAGCAGGTCATGCATTTATTACATTTTTAATGTATTTTACAATTGAAAATCCTGATATGAAGATTTTAAATGAAGTAACTCTTGCAAAAAATGCTGCTGAAAAAGCAAATAGAGCTAAATCAGATTTCTTATCAAGTATGTCCCATGAAATAAGAACACCTTTAAATGCTATTGTAGGTTTATCAGAAGATAATTTAACTTATCAAGATAAACTACCTAATGAAGTAATAGAAAATTCTAAGGATATTGTTAATGCTTCACAAACATTACTTGAAATAGTTGGTAATATTCTTGATATAAATAAAATTGAAGCAAATAAAATGGAAATAGTAGAAAATCCATATAATTTGAGAAAAGAAATTACTAATATGTGCAAAGTTACTACAGTACGTATTGGTGAAAAGAATATTAGATTTAATTTAAATATTGCAGATGATCTACCATATGAATTAATTGGTGATAAAGTTCATGTTAAAGAAGTAGTTAATAATTTACTTACTAATTCAATTAAGTATACTGAAGAGGGAAGAATTGATTTAACTATAAAGTGTGTTAATGATTATAATAAAAAATTATCCAATATTATTATTACTTGCCAAGATACAGGTAGAGGAATTAAACCTGAATTAATTAATAAACTATTTACAAAATTTGAAAGATTAGATATTGAAAAAAATACTACTGCAGAAGGAACTGGACTTGGACTTGCTATTACAAAAAGTTTAGTTGAAATGATGGGTGGAAAAATAAATGTTAGATCACAATTCGGACAAGGATCAATATTTATGATTCAAATACCTCAAAAAATAAGTCAAATTCAAAAGCCAGTTACTGAACAAGAATTAATGGATACAGCTAAAAAATTATATACAAAAAATCAAACAACTATTGATGTTAAACCAGAAGTTAAAGATAATAATACTAATTATGGTAATAGAAAAATTTTAGTTGTTGATGATAATAAACTAAATATAAAAGTTGCATGTAGAGCTTTAAAAGACTTTAATTTTGAAATAGATGAATGTTATGATGGACAAGAATGTTTAGATAAAATAAATCAAGGTAATACATATGATTTAATATTAATGGATATAATGATGCCTAATATGAGTGGAGAAACTTGTATAGCTGAATTAAAAAAAATGTCATCATTTAATATTCCAGTAATTGCATTAACAGCTGATGCTGTTGCAGGAGCAAGAGAAAAATATATTAGTGATGGATTTATTGATTATATATCTAAGCCATTTAGTAAAGAACAAATAAAAGAAAAATTGGATATCATATTTGCAAATAATATGAATGTTGTTAAAGAAGAAAAAGCAGAACCTGTAGAAAAAGAAAAAATAGATAGGAATACAGTTCCTGCTGATTCTTCTGATAGCAATGATGTTAGTTCTTCTATTCAAGAAGTTTATAATGAAGATTATTTATTAAAGAATGGAATTGATTATAATAAAGGAGTAGAATTACTTGGTGATTTAGATACATATAAAGATACATTATCTAATTGGTATAAAGAATGTCATCAAAAGTTTGAAGATATGAAATTAGCAAAACTTAAACATGATATGCCAAATTATGCAATTGCAGTACATGCTTTAAAAAGTGATTCTAAATACTTGGGCTTTGATAAATTAGCTAGTATGTCATATGAACATGAAATGAAATCTAAAGCTAATGATCAAGAATATGTTGATTCTAATTTTAGTAATTTAGAAAGAGAATTTATTAGAACAACAATAATTGTAGAAAAATATTTAAAATAAGAAACTAGAAATAAGCTATTTCTAGTTTTTTTAATGATTATGATATAATTACATAGAAAGTAGTCTTTTTAGTACGAAAAAGAAAAATATTTTTAAGTTTTCGTCTAGAACATGGAATATATTTATCTGAAACATATGAAAATAGTATTGATAAATTTGATATGAATGTACCTCTAAGATATTTAGTTAAAATATTATTTTTAATGGAGACTGATAAGTTAAATGGCACTTTACGTGTAATTGTCGATGGTGGAGATTGGTCTGGAATGTTTCCACTTCGTATATATATGGTGCCATTATTGAAAATGAATATTACAACAGTACCAAGTATAATTTATACTCCAACTGTTTTAGATTGGTTAGGAAGTAAATTATCAAAAGAATTTTCATGTACTTATGATGAATCTGGCAATATAGGTAAGAGATATAGAAGACAGGATGTAATTGGTACACTATTTTGTATAACTATTGATGATGAATCATTATTGCCGAAAAAAGTTGTAGACCTCTACGTCATTGGAATCAGATTGATAAGAAACTCAGGATATAAAAGTCCGATTTTTAATATATATTTAATAGTATCTTATTGACTACAAATAAATGATGAATTTGAAATTATTAGAGTAGATAATAAAAAGAAAGAGTTAGGCCGTCATATTTATGGATACTTAAGACCCCTGGTATAATTCGCCTAAACTCAATCGCTACATTACTCATTTTATAAAATGAATAATGCATATCCTATAATAAATTGATGATTGTGTAGAAACTAAATCAATTTACATCTTAAATTATACGAGGTATAATAAAAAAAGAGGTGATTATCATGAGAGAAGAAAGAGATTTATATAACGAAAAACTAGAATTAACAAATAAAACTTATTTTAAAGGAGATAAAATACCAATTGGGTACTTTCCTATGGTTGTTATGATAGCTATCCAAAATTCAAATGGTGAATTTTTAATGCAAAAACGGGTTGAATCTAAAGGTGGAGATTGGGGTGTAACTGGAGGTCATCCAAAACATGGTGAAACACCTGGACAAGGTATAGTTACTGAAGTGAATGAAGAATTAGGAATCGATATTAAAGGCAAAGAAATAATCGAATTTGCTCGAGGATGCGATGGAAAAGATTGCTATATAATGTATTATACAAAGTTAGATTTGGATATTGATAAATTAACAATACAGTTGGATGAATTATCAGAAGTTAGATGGTTTAGCATGGAAAAATTACAACAAATGGTTGATACTGGTGAATTAAATAAGGATCAAGTTGAATTTTTTAATAAATGTGTTAAATTTTTAAAAAACAAAAAAGTGATGGGCTAATAAAATAGTAATTATAAAATTACAAAAAAAAAATTTAATCAACATTATGTTGATTTTTTTATTTATTTAAATTATCGTAGTCGAATGATATTTATGAAAATATTATAGGTGATTTATTAGAATAATTAGAGAATAAGTTGAAAAATATGGATTTATCAAAAAATAAAAATAGTATTGTACTTTTAATACAAAAAGATATTGATTTCATGCTAAATAAATTATAGAGTGAAAATATTCTTTTTTTATTGATATAGTAATATAAAAAAAATGAATAATTTTATAATAAAATATATACTGTAAATCATAGTAATTCATTAAATTAAATGTTATAATAATTAAGGAAACTATAATAGCACTTTAATATTTTAAATTAATTTTATTTATATTGGTTTGATATCTGCCGTAATTAATATAAGATTATATAAATTATTCATAACTATTTGTTTGACTTTTAATTAAAACATGATATTATATTAACTTGAAACGGGATATTTTCTTTAAAGAGATATATAACGTTTATTTAACACATATATAAATGTGTATTAAAACTAAATTTTATTGTAATATTAAAAATTAAGAAAACGAGGGTGATTTAATTAGTATGAAAGAAAATACTGGATATCCACATATTGATAAACCGTGGATGAAATATTATGATGAAGAATTAGCAAAAAAAGAAGATCCTAAAGTTAATTTAACACAATATTTAAAAGATAAAACAGTTGGTTTAGGTTCTAAAATCGAAAGTTCTTATTATGGAAAAGAAAAAACATATGATGAATTTTGGAATCAAGTTGACAATGCATCTAAAGTGTTAAATGACTTTGGTGTTAAAAAATATGATAGAATTATGTATTTAGTTCCAAATATTCCTGAAAGTGGAGAATTATGGCTTGGTGCTACACAACTAGGTGTTGTTAGTGATTTTATTGATCCAAGACCAGATAGCATGGATTTAAATGCAAATGCCAAAAAAGTTCTTGAATTAATAAAATATGAAAAGGCCAATCATATTATTGCATTAGATAAATGTTATACAGCAATGTTAAAACCAATAGAAAATGAATTAAAAGATCTAGGAATTAATAAAATTATAACTTTATCTGCAAGTGATTCAATGAATATTTTAAGTAAAATTAATTATCTTACAGATGTTTTAGCATACAATGGTCTTAGAAATGAACGTGAAAGAGAAGATGCTTTAAGACAAATAAAATGGTATAAAGCATTATTAAAAAAAGTTCAAGAAATGAAAAACGATGAAAAAATGTATAAAGAAGCGGTAGAAAGTTCTCCACTTGAAGTAGTTAAATATTCAGACCTTTTAAGAGATATAAAATATTCTACTTTTGAATCAGTTTATGAACCTAATTTAATAAATTACATAGGTCATACATCTGGAACAAGTGGTGCAAGACCAAAACCTATAGCACTTACAAATGAAAATCAAATTTCAAGTACTGAACAATTATTTAAAGCAAAAGCTAACTTTAATGTAGGTGATAATGTTTTACATGTTTTACCATTCTTTTCACCATTAGGTTCAGATAACAATTTTATATTAAACTTAGCAAGTGGTGCAGTAAATATTGATATACCTGAATTTGAAATAAATGAATTTGGATATTTAATTAAAAAATATAAACCAAATGTTGTTTTAGGTACACCATCTTGGTTAGCATCTTTACCAAAAAATAAATATTTAGATAAATTAGATTTATCATGTATAACAAGAATTATTTATGGTGGAGATTCATTAACTCGTGAAGATGAGGAAGCATTAAATAATTGGTTAACAAAACATGGAAGTAAAGCAACAGTTGAAAAAGGACATGGTATGAGTGAATATTGCGGTTGTGGTTCTTACGCACAACGTGAATATAATTATTATGAATCTATAGGTATTCCATTACCTAATACTATATATTCAATAGTAAATCCAGATGTTGACGATCATTTAGAGCCAGTAAAATTTAAAGACGGTGAAGAAAGAATATGTGGAGAATTAGTAGTTTCTTCAGACGCTGTTACTTGTGGTAAATTAGATGATAACATTATAGTTCCACATTACGATTTAGATGGAAAGAGTTATATAAGAACTCGTGATCTAGTTGAAATGGATAGAGATGGAGTATTCTACTTTAATTCAAGAAAAGATAGATCATTTACAAGATTTGATGGTTACAAAATTAAACCTTATGAAATTGAAAAAGAATTAGAAAAAAGTCCTTTAATCAAATATTGTAGAATTGTTCCTTACTATGATGAAAAGAAACGTGGTTTAATGCCAAAAGCACATATAGTATTAGAAGATAATGTAATTGATAATTACGATTTAAAAACTATTACAGAAGAAATAGTTAACAATCAAATAATTGGAAATTCTTCAATGTCATCAAGACAAATCCCTGCAAAAGTTAAATACCGTGAAAAATTACCATTAACAGCTAATAGTAAAGTTAATTTTAATGCGTTAATTAATGAAGGTATTGATGGTACTGAAGTATCAGTAAATGTTGAAGAAACTAATTTAGCAGTAGGTACTATTGACATAGTTTTACCTAAAGAAGAAGAAAAAACATTAAAATTAAAAAGATAAATTGGAGTTGATATATTCATGGAAAATATTCAAGGCTTTATAGCTATTAATGTCTATGCTTTAATTTTGATATTAGTTATAGCATTTGTATTTTGTTCAAAAAAAAGATTACATCAAATTGAAGATAATACTTATTTTTATCTTCTAATAACGACTATTTTAACAACATTCCTTGGAATAATATTAGGAATATTAATAGTTCCAACTTTAAATATAAATAAAATAATAATATCATTATTAAATAAATTATATTTAATATGTTTAACATTATGGACTTTTTTACTAACATTTTATACTTATTATGTTTCTCAAATTAAAAACGGAAAATCTGATAATCATATAAGTAAATTTAAAATTGTTAGTATGATTATTTTCCTTTTAATATTTATTTTACCAGCAAAAATAACTAATGACTCAGAAGTAGTATTGGTAAGTGGATTATCTGTTTATTTTACATATATAGTTATAGGAATTAGTTTTTTAGTTATGTTTCTATTATTATTATTAGATTATAAACATATAAATAATAGGAAATATTTACCTATTCATTCATTAGCAATTTTAGGAGTTATAGTTTTAATAATACAAGTATTAACTAATTTAAATTATTTGATTAATCCATCACTGGTATTAATAATTACATTTATGTATTTTACAATTGAGAATCCAGATGTTGATATTATTAATAAGCTAACTATTGCAAAAGATCAAGCAGAAAAAGCTAATCGCGCTAAAAGTGATTTTTTATCAAGTATGTCTCATGAAATACGTACACCATTAAATGCTATTGTAGGATTTTCTGAAGATATACAAAATCATAAAGAGAACGCTGATCCTATAATAGTAGAAGATGCAAATTATATTTTGGAAGCATCTAAAACATTACTTGAAATAGTTGGTAATATTTTGGATTTAAATAAAATAGAATCAAACAAGATGGAATTAATAGAAGAAACATACAATTTCAAAAACGAAATAGAAATACTTGCAAGAATTAATTCAACAAGAATAGGTGAAAAATCTATAGATTTTAAAATAGATATTGCACCTGATATTCCATATGAATTATATGGTGATAAAACTCATATGAAACAAATATTAAATAATTTATTATCAAATGCCTTTAAATACACAGAAAAAGGAGAGATTGTTTTTTCTGTTAAATGTATTAATCAAGATGACACTTGTAATTTAATTATGAGTGTAAAAGATACTGGTAAAGGTATAAAATCAAAAGATATAAATAAATTATTTAATAAATTTGAAAGACTAGATGTTGAAATGAATTCTACTACCGAAGGTACAGGTTTAGGACTTGCTATTACAAAAAATCTAGTTGAAATGATGGGTGGAAAAATAAATGTTCAATCAAGATTTGGTGAAGGTTCAATGTTTATGGTTCGAATTCCTCAAAAAATTATTACAATGAGTGAACCTATAAAAGAGAATGCTTCTAACAAAATAAAAAATGAAAAATCTATTGAAACTACTAATTTAAATAAACAAGATGAAACTAATAATTCTAAATATAAGAATAAAAAAATATTAATAGTAGATGATAATAAATTAAATATTAAAGTAGCACGTCGTGCATTACAAGATTTTAATTTTGAAATAGATGAATGTTATGATGGACAAGAATGTTTAAATAAAGTAACCAAAGGTAATGAGTATGACTTAATACTAATGGATATTATGATGCCTAATATGAGTGGAAAAACAGCTATAAAAAAATTAAAAGAAAATCCAAACTTTAATATTCCAACAATAGCATTAACTGCAGATGCAATTGTTGGTGCCGAAGAAAAATATATTACAGATGGATTTGTTGATTATATTGCTAAACCATTTTCTAAAGAACAAATTGAAGATAAAATTTATACAATTTTTAATAATCCATCTGATATTATTGAAAAAAAGAATAATAAATAAAAAATCAACATATTGTTGATTTTTTTTGTAATTATTATTAAATAAATTTTGTACTTTTTTAATATTATGCTAAAATTGTATCAGGTGAATTTATTATGAATTTAGAAAAAGAAATATTAGAAATTAAAGAAAGAAACAAAAAAGTAGAACTTGATAAAACATGGGAAACAAGTAAAACACGTAAGATTTGTATTATGATACTTACATATATTATAGTTGTAATATATTCTATATTAATAAAAAATACTAATAATATTTATTTGAGTTCATTAGTACCAGTAATTGGTTTTACTTTATCAACATTATCATTAAAAGCAATAAGAAATATTTGGGAAAAACACATTTAATTAATTAGCGAAAATATGTATATTTTTACAAATATAATTTTTTATAATACATAGTGACCCCTAGGTTATTATGTATTTTTTGTTATTTGGTATATAATAACCATTCATAGATTGGAGGTGAAATTATGTGGTCAAGTTATCAAGAAATGTATATGAATATTGATAATGAAAAATT
>JALERC010000049.1 GCA_022763805.1 Mycoplasmatota bacterium
GTTTCATATACATCTTTTATAATCATACTAACTAATTCTTCAGGTGTTTTTTCATAATAACTTAAATAATTTGTAATATCTGCAAATATTTCATCTATTGAATAAACATATATATCATCTTTAGAAATATACTTTAAATATACATTATATATTTGAGCACTATATTTCATATATTTTGCCATTTGTGGCTTGGCTATAATATAATCTAATTCTAAATTTTTATTTTTTAATTCTTTCTTAGAGTAAGATTTACCCTTAAATCTTTTACATTCTTTTTTTCTTTCTTGATTAATTTTATTTACTTTAGATACAACCTCAAAAAGTCTACTTCTTCCTTTTAAACCATATTCTTTTAATGATGGTGTTACAGCTAAACATATTGTTTTTTCTGTTCTTTCATTATCAGCTACCACTAAATTAGTATCTAATGGATCTAAGTTTCTTTCTACACATTCTACAGATGCATAAAAACTTTTTAAATCTATACATATATATGTTTTCATGAGTTATCACCACTACCATTATATCAAAAAAAAAGAATTATATATTACTTAAAATACTAAATAATTCTTTTCCAAATTTTTCATATTTTTCACGTGTTATTCCTTTTATATTTAATAAATCTTCTTCTTTTTTAATATCATGAGTTATTATTCTTATTAATTCTTGATTAGTAAATATTTGATAAGGTTTTAAATGTAATGCATTATATTTTTCACTTCGCCATACTTTTAATGCATTATATAATTCTAATTGATCCTTATCTAAATCTTCATTACTAAACTCTATTTCTTTACCGGCTAGCATTCTTAATACTTTATTTACCTCAGGATTTTTTAAAATATGATTTTCATCAAATTCTTCTTTTGTATATGGATCAATACCTTTTATTAAAGCATTAATTATGTCATTTGCATCTACATTTATTTTTATATTATTCATAATATAATCTATTTTTTTATTACAATTATTATAGTATCCGTTTTTTATAGTATCATATATATCAGTATAAATATCTAAAGTATTATTTATATCTTGTGTAAAATAAGATATTGGAAAGTGAAATCTATCAGCAAATCTTTTTGCAAGACCTACAGGCATTTTACCTGTTGATAAAACACTATTTATAGAATATATTGATACTCCTAAGTATTCAGCTAGTTGTTGTTCTGTAAATCCTGTAATACTAAATATCATTTTTATTATTAATATATTTATATTATCCATATATATCCCCTCGTAAAAAAATATTATAATATATATTTTTTTTATGTCAAATTTATTTTAAAAAAAAGATAGACAAATTGTCTATCTCAACACATTTATTATTGTTTGGGCCAATAATTAAAGGAACCTTTTGTGTTAATCATGGCTGATATAATTGATTCCTTTTTTCAAATGTGTATCTATATTATATCAATCAAAATATAAATTTTTAATAATAATTTACTTGTTGTAAACATATTTTTTACATGTTATATATTTAGTTGGTAAAAACCCACTACGAACATTCTTAAATGTAATTTTAACTCCCTCAGATTTATTAAAATCAGGACCATTTTGAACCTGAAAATGTATATGTGGTCCCATAGTATTTCCACTATTTCCAACTTTAGCTATGACTTGTCCTTCTTTAACATAGTCTCCTTCTTTTACTTTAAATGTACCTTTTTTTATATGACATATAGTTGAATATTCACCATTTGGATGTTTAATTGTAATATAATTTCCTCTTACATCTTTTATATCACATATAACCGGTCTTCCTTCAATAATTCTTGTGTCCTTATATTTATCAACAATATCATATACATACCCATCACTTGGAGCTATAATATCTTCTAAATAACAAAAATAGTTTTCACATACTTTGTAATCATCTTTATAAGGAAGATTATTAATTCTAATTTCAAAATCATAAGCATATCTTTGAGGAATTATATCCCATGAATGAGATGTACTTTTTTTTATACCACCAAATTCTACATACCATTTACCATTAAATGGTAATATATACTTATTTTTACTCATAAATACATTTATCCAATTCTTCTATAATTTTAGTTTTATTCATATCTTTACCAATAAATACTAATTTAATCATTCTATCTCCATATATAGGATCCCAATCATTATCTAATCTAGGATTATTCTTTCTTAATACTTCTTGTTCTTCTAATGGAAGAGATGCATTCCATACACCTAATTGTGATAATTCTTTTTGTTTACCTACTCCTTCAAATAATAAGCAATTATCATATTCATCTTTAAAATATATTATACCTTTACATCTAAAAATTGTTTTATCATAAAATTTTTCTAAAAAATCAGAAAATCTTAATTTATCAAATGGTTTTCTAGTTCTATAAATAAATGTTTCTACACCATATTCAAGTGTATGTTCATGTTCTTCATGATCATGATTCATATCTAGTTCGTGTACCCACTTTGCACTTGAAAATGTTTTTTCAAAATCAAATAGGTGAATATCTAATATTTCATCTAACAATACATTAGCATAATCACATTCTATTATTTTAGCTTTTGGTTGTATTTCTTTTATTACCGCTTTAATTTGATTTAATTCATCATTATCTACTAGTGATACTTTATTTAATATTACTATATTACAAAACTCTAATTGTTCGATTATTAATTTTTCAATGTCTTCTTCTTTTATGTCATTATTTAAGTTTTCTCCACAATTAAATTCATCTCTCATTCGAAGAGCATCAACCATAGTTATAACTGAATCCATTTTAACAATTGGTTCTAACATTTTAGATCTCATTAAATCGTTAACTGCATATATTGATTCTACAATTGGAATTGGTTCACATATACCACTTGCTTCAATTAATATATAATCAAAATCATATTTACAAATATCGATTATTTGAAATATTAAGTCTTCTTTTAAATTACAACATATACATCCATTAGATAAAGATACTAAACTATCATTTGATTCTATATATCCTGATTTTTCTATTAATTCACTATCAATATTTATTTCTCCTACATCATTTACTATAACAGCAATTTTATATCCTTCTTGATTTTTTAATATATGATTTATTAAAGTAGTTTTACCACTTCCTAAATATCCTGTTAATAATGTAATTTTAGTTTTATTCATAATAACACCTCAAAATGTATTATATCACAATAAATAAGGAACTATTACTAGTTCCTTATTCATTTGCATAATTATCAAAATAACCTTGAATAAATACTACTGGTGTTCCTTTATCTCCACTACCACTAGTAAGATCACATAATGAACCAATTAAATCAGTTAATCTTCTTGGTGTTGTTCCTTGTGTAATCATTTTACCCACTAAGTTAGATTCTTTGTTTCTAATTTCTTTTTTTATTGCTTCTTTTAATTCATCACCTTTTAAATCAGCAAATTTATTATCTGAAACATATTTTAATTTTATTTCATTTGGAGTACCTTCTAATCCTTTAGTATAAGCAGGACTAACAACAGGATCTGCTAATTCCCAAATATGTCCAACTGGATCTTTAAATGCTCCATCTCCATATACCATAACTTCAATTGTTTTACCAGTTTTATCTTTTAGTTTTTTTTGAATATTATTAACTAATATATCTCCTGTTTTTGGAAATAATTTTAATCTTTCTTCTGTAGATTTATTTGAACCTAATAATCCATAAGTAGGATTACATCCACTACCATTTACAGGTTTATTCATTACTTCATATAAACCATATACATTAGCATTATTATCTTTTAGCAATTTTTTTGTATGTAATCTTGTATGTATATCACAATTTAATACATTATTAGTATATTTTAATATATCTAATGGATTATTAGAAAAAACAAATTCAACTTCACAATTTTCACTGTTAACTAATTCTTTATAAAATTCAACCATATTAATTCCAGTAAATGGATGTTTGAAGTCTTTAAAGTTTTCCATATATTCTTTTTCTGAAATCATACTTGATAAATTAAATTTACTATTTAATAATTTTTCTTCATCAAGTATTCCATTACCAACTTCATCTGCTGGAAAACTTAAAAGAATTGTAATTTTATTCATAGCTCTTGCTACTGCTTTTAATATCATAGAAAATCTATTTCTACTTAATATAGGAAATACTAATCCAACTTCTTTTTCTGGATATTTTTCAAGTAGATCTACTCCAATATCATCTACTGTAACATAATTTCCTTCACTAATTCCTACTACTGCCTCAGTAATAGCTACTACATCTTTATCTCTAAATTCAAATCCTTCTTCTTCTTTTGCTCTCATTAAAGATTCAATTACAATATCTTCCAAATTATCATTTTCTTTGATAATTGGTGTTCTGATACCTCTTACTACAGTACCTACATTTCTCATATTATCTATCCTCCTATTACATAATAACATATAAATAAAATAATTTTAAAAAAATAACATGTAGTTATTATTACATATAAAAAAATAGTGTATAAACACTATTTTAAAAGAATTTTTCAAAATCACCCTTAACTGAGACACCTTCACTTTTAACAATAAAAGCATCAAAATTAAGTTCATTCATATATGCTTCTAATTTAAGTAATTCATATTTTGATAATGCAGTATAAATAATATATGTTTTGGAATCATCATATCCTCCAAGTGCATTCCAATATGTAAAGTCTCTATTTAATTCATTTTTAATATATTCATTTAATACTTTAGGATTCTTTTTTGAAAAGATAAATGCTTGAGTAACAATATTTTGTTTATGTGTTTTATCAATCATCATACTTTCTGCAAAAGAACTAATAATTGAATAAATCATAATATCTAATCCATACATCGCTCCAGCAATTGAATATAAAATTACATTAATAGTTAAACATAGTTTACCAACTGAAAAATTTTCATGTTTTTTAGTTACTATCATTCCAACTATATCAGTACCACCTGTTGACGCTCCACATGATAATGTAATTCCAATACCAATACCTCCAACAATTCCACCTATTAATATATTAACTAACATATCATCAATAATTGATACTGTTGGAATTATTGATAGCATTATTGTTTGAATAGTTACAGCAAATAATGTTCTAACAAAGAATGATTTACTTATTTGTTTATAAGCCATAAAAAATAAAGGAACATTAATTAAATAATATAAAATACCACTATAGTCAAAGTTAGTTTGTATATTAAATATAGTATTAATTATACTTCTTGTTAATTGTGCTATACCAAGAACTCCTCCAGTATATAAATTGTTAGGTACTATAAAAATATTTACAGCTAAACATGATAAAAATGAACCAAATAATACTTTTACTAAATCGCTTTTATCCCAATTAAATAATTTAATAATTTTTTTCATAATAATCCCCCTTAACGAATAAGTATTTTATCATATTTTAAATTTTTGGCAAATTCTTATATTTATTATAAAGTTCTTTTTGTATTTCTAATAGTATTTTTATACTATAATTTCTTCTAATTGTATTATATGATAAATCTGTTTTTATAGAATTTATTGTTGAATAAATATAATATTTTTATATTACAATTTTCAAATCTAGCTCCTTAATTATTGATATAACAAAAAAAGGAATCTAATTCCTTTATTTTGTAAAATTAAAAACTATAAAAGTTATTACATTATAACAATTATTCTAACATATTTAATTAAAATAATTATTTAATAGTCCACTCACAATCTTTTTTATTATTAAACTCATTTTCATAATCTAAGAATGTTTGTTCAGATACATCTTTTTCATTTATTTTATAAATATTTTCAGTTTCATTAACTTCTGCTAATATTTTAGTTTCATATAAATTTTTATTAAATGATAATTTCATATAAGTATATGATTGTGAACCATTATTTCCTATAAATGTACCATCTTCTTTTAAGTTATTTAATGATCTAATATTTATCGTATACACATACACCATATTATTTTCATGTCTTAAAATTATATAGGCTCCATAATTTGATTTAGTTAATGCTACTAATTCTTTATTACCATCACTATCTAAGTCAACAAATGTTGTTTTTTCTATCACAATATTTTCATCACTTGGTAGTTTATACTCACTTAAAAGTAATTCATTATTATTTTCATCAATAACTTTTGTTTCATTATTAAGAGCTTTTAATAAATGTTCTTCTGTATAATTTTTATCAACATTTTCTTTTGGAATATTATTTTCATCTGTTTTTTTAGTACATCCTACAAATAATATTAACATTGCTAATATGATTATTTTCTTTTTCATAATTTACCTTCTTCCTATTATATAATAATTATATACTTATTTTGATACTTAGTAAATATGTTATATAAATAAAAATGTATTAGAGACGATATTGATTATATTTATATGCTCAAATAAATATTAAACCAATAAGAATGGTTCGAGTAATTACAGACAAGCAGTTAGTTATGTATATGTAATCATTTTGTTCAACTTTCCCTCCTGGAAATTCCAATTTAGTTAAGTTTATATCAAATATTTACCATTATTCTCCTTTATATTTAAGTAAATCCATAAACATCATATAATGGCCTTTTTTAAATAATCCTTTATTAAATAAATCTTCTATTTCTTCTTTAGAAGCATAAGCAACTTCTTCAACTTCTTCATCTTGTTTAATAATATCTTCTAATTTTATATCTTGCTTTAAATAATATAAATCACAGAATGTATTTTTTCCTTTAGCTTCTTTAAATA
>JALERC010000026.1 GCA_022763805.1 Mycoplasmatota bacterium
ATTGTCAATGATACGAAGTATTAATAAAATGAACATGTCATTGACAGTAATTGAATAATTTATATAATTTAAAACAAAAACGAGAATATTTTTCCCGTTAATGTTTAAAATTTTTTGAGACATTTTCAAAAGTTATTGACAGTTTATTTCATAGAAATAGTTAATCTAATACTTACGTTATCTGTTTCCATGTCTCCCTCAGGAGCCCAATCAAACGAAAATAATCCAGGCGAATATTGATAACATCCACCCCTACCAAGAACTATATTATTTTCTAAAGATTCTCTATATCCATTATTATACCATCCTGCAGTTTCTGAAAAAGCATCACCATAACATATATCATCATTACATGATTTACTAATATCACCTGATTTATAATTATCAAAGTATTTTTTCTCTGGAAATTCAAATGTAGAAGAACTAGCTAAATTTTCATTATATACTGCTGTTGTAGCTTCCCATGCTCCACCTACTAAATCATAAACACCTGTGATATTTTGTGTACTCGATTCAAGTACATTAGAAACATAATTACCATCACCAGTAATATAATTAGGATTAGCATTAGTTCGAGGTTGTACACAAGAACTTCTTGAAGTACACACACCATAAATTGATTGAGTTAAATAAGCTATCACTCCATATTCTGAATTTTTTAATAATTTAGCTTTGTTTGATAATTTATTTTTTATTCCAAATTTTTGTGCAGTATGCATTCTAGTATTTAAATTTTGATATGTAAGTATTCGTTCATTTGGTAACACTTGAAGATCAGTATTTTTACAGTTTTCTTTATTTCTATCATTATAACAATTGGTATTAGGAATAGCAGTTGATTCAAATTTACCAACCCAAATACCAGAAAGTTCTTCTTCTTTATCTCTTATTCCGTCATTATTATCATCAAACCAAAAACCATTAGAAGTTCTATAATTTGATACTACTCCACCATAGTAATATCCTGCACCAGCATCATAATCAGATCTAGGAATAAATTTTATATCAATAGACCCTGGTGAACTTATGTTAGTAGATCCACAGCCATAAGTAGTATTTCCACTAGCGTTTTTCCTTTGTATTGTATAACTAAATCTCGGAATCCAAACAAAGAAAGCCTCAATATCAGTCATTAATACTTCTTCACCTTCAGCTGCTTTTTTATAATGATTTAATTTATTTTCTTTAACAATAACAACATTAGCCCATTCTCTGTTTTCATAATTATACCATTTTGAATCACCAACTGTTACCCATTTATTACCAACATATTTAACAGGTATCATAACATCATCTAAAACTGGACTAGAAGGATAATAACTGCATTGGGTAACATATTCATAACTATATTTTTTATTTTGTGCATGATATGTTAATTCAACACAACCTTTCATACTTTTATCTGTTGTGGGATCTATAATATTATCATCATCTAAATAAGAATACTTTCTTAATTTTTCTAATGATACAGAATATTTATCACCTTCGAATGATGGTAATTCTGATGAATAATCAACAGCATATTTTTTTGCGGCATCAATAATCATATCTTTTTGTCTTTGTAATGCTTTATTTTTAGATTTAGATATTGTATTTGTCATAGTTGGAATTGTTACTAATGCTATTAGAGCAAGTAATGAAAGAATAGCAATAAGTTCTACTAATGTAAATCCCTTTTTATTCATATAACTCACCTCAATTATTTGTACAATGAAGAAGTATTATTACCTTTTGTAAATACTCCTGTTCCTGCATTTTCATAAAATTGTTTACTAATTTGATCATATAAACCTACTACATTATCTGCTCTTCTATAACAAGGTACAAAATCTTTTACAATATTATTACCTTCATATATTTTAAAACTATATATTTTTGTATAATATCTATTAAATGTATGAATACTACTGTCATTTTTATTATAATATGCTAATAATAGCATTGTACCTGTATTATTACCTGTTTTTGTAGGAAGTGTTATAGTTTCATCTTGAAATGTTCCTTTACCTTGTCCCATAACTAAATGTGATCTATTTAATACTGTAGTATAGGTTTTATTATATGTATCAGATCCAGAAGGAGAAGACTTATCAGCCCAAAAATATAATTGGTTATATTGACTTCCTGTTTCTCCAAAATTTACTGAAAAATCATCATTACTTGTAGATACATCACTACCTATAATATTACTATTAGTATTATCAGTATTAGTATAGTAATTTTCAGTTAATTGCATATCAAGATCAATTTTTGTTGTTGGTTTTGCTTTATATCCAGTATTAATATATTGTGTTCCAACTGTACCAATATATTCTACTCCTTGATATAAATATTCATCTACTCTACAAGAATCATTATATTCATAATGGTACTCTTCATTATCAATACCATACATTATTAATACACATCCATTCATCTCTTCTTCGGTTACAGGATTAATAATTTTATCTTTATCAATAAAACCTTCTGATTTTAGAAGCTCTACACTTATTGTACTAATATTATTAGTTTCATCAGGAAGAACATTAGTATGTTCAGTTGCATATTTTCTTCCTGCTGTTATTATTGCCTTTTTTTGAGTATTTAATGATTTTTCCTTAGATTTTAATAAACTAGAATTTATAATTGGAATTGAAATTGTAATTATTAAACCAAGTATAATAATTACTGCTAATAATTCCACTAATGAGTATCCCTTATTTTTCATATAATCACCTAGTTTAATTATACCATGAAAAAAAAGATTAATAAAATAATCTTTTAAAAATTTCTTACCATAGTAGAAAATAAAATATACTTCCTGTAGTAAATCCTAATATTACTCCTCCAACAACTTCAGATAATTTATGTCCTAATTGTTCTTTAAGTATATCTATATTTAATTTTTTGCGTCTATGTTTACCAAGTTCATCAACTATGTCATTTATTGCTGCTGCTTGTTTTCCACTTTCGAATCTTACACCTATAGCATCATAAGATACTATAAATGAAAAAATTAAAACTACAGCAAAAATAGGATCTTTAATACCTAAAGTATGTCCTACTAATGTGAGTAACGAAAAACTAAATGTAGTATGACTACTAGGCATACCTCCTGCACCATTAAATAATCTTGTCCATTGTAATTGTTTATACTTTAAAGATTCAATTGTAAACTTTATTAATTGACATATTATTAATGATACAAAAGGTACAAATATATATGCATAATCTTTCATTTTCCACCTACTTCTTTATCTCATTTAGAAAATCTTTAGATTTCAAATATAATCCTGTATAACGATTATAATAATCTTCAATAAAATTTTCTAATTCTTTTATAATATCTTTATTTACTTCTATTTTATCTATTTTTTTAATATCTACTAAATAAAACATTCTTAATAATTTTATTGCTTTTTCTGACATTATTTCTTCATCTTTTAGACAATTTTTACATACAAAACCACCACGATATGATGAAATTGTAGCAATATTAGTATTTCCACATTCTAAACAACAATCTAAAACAGGAGCAACACCTAGATTATCTAAATACTTTAACATTACAATTATTGTAATAACATTAGGATTTAAACCCTCATCAATTTTAATTAATGCATTAGATAGATTATAAAAAAGATTATCGGATGAGCCATGTTTTATTACTTGATTTGTTAAATCAAGTAATAAACTAGCATATCCGATTTTTTCAATATCTTTTTTTATATTTTTAAAATTATTAATAATGTTTATTTCTTTTAGATTAGATAATTTATCTTTATTATATTTAACAATAAACTCATTTAAAACAAGTTTATTAGTAGCATTTCTAAAAGGACTTTTTAAACTTCTAGCCCCTTTAGCATGTATTCCTACAAGCCCAAATTTATCAGTCAAAACATTTATTATTTTACTTGTCTCACCATACTTAACTTCAGTTAGTATAAGTCCATTAAATGTTTCAATCATATTCTTTCAAATCTATAAACTTGTTCAACTTCTGGATATTTCTCTTTATCTACTTTAGATAAAAACATATCATAATCTCTAACCCAAATAATGTTGTCACCATATTCAGCTTGGTAAACAACTAATTTTCTTGGTTCATCATCATTATTTGTTTCTGAATCATAAGCAATATGTAAAACTTTATATGTTTTTCCTTTAAAATGTCTATATCTTTTACCTATCTCTACTTCTCTCACGTTCTAACTCCTTATATTTCATATAATATTCTATTTTTCCTGTATTTTTAAACAAATCCCATAATAATTGTTTTTTCATATTCTCTCACCTTTCTATTATATTGTGAGCGAATAATTTAATTATTATTCAAATTCATTAAATCCAAATTCACTTAAGTATTTTTCTCTATCTCTCCATTTTTTAATTACTTTAACATAAAGTTCAAGATATACTTTTCTTCCAAGTAATTCTTCCATATCTTTACGAGCTCTCATACCTATTTCTTTTATCATTCTACCTTGTTTACCAATGATGATACTTTTTAATGAATCTCTATCAACAACAATTACACCATTTAAAACATAATTATTATTTTTATTTTTTTCTACATGTTCAATATAACATGTTAAAGAATGCGGAACTTCTTCTTCAGTTAACTCAAATACTTTCTCTCTAATTATTTCTCCTAATAAAAATTCCATAGATTTATTAGTTATATCATGATCTCCATAGAATTTTACACTATCAGGTAAATATTCTTTTAAAACTTTAACTACTTCATTAACATTCTTTTTCTTTAATGCAGATACTGGAATTATTTCTTTAAAATCATATAAATCTTTGTATTCAACAATTTTTTCCATTAATTCATCACGAGTTAATTTATCTATTTTATTGATTATTAAGATTACTGGTTTATCGACGTTTTGTAATCTTTCAATTATAAATTTATCACCAGGTCCTAATGGTTGTGATGCATCAACAAGCATTAATACTATATCAACATCATCAATTGAATAATATGCTTGTTTATTTAAATATTTTCCTAATTTATGATTAGGTTTATGAATACCAGGTGTATCAACAAATACAATTTGTGTATCTTCCTCGTTATAAATACCTTGAATTATATTTCTTGTTGTTTGTGGTTTATCTGATGTTATTGCTACTTTTTTACCTACAATACTATTAAGTAAAGTAGATTTACCAACATTTGGTCTACCGATTAAACTAACAAATCCTGATTTCATTAGTTAAGATCACTTTCATCAAAAGGATATGGACATAATTCAGATACTTTATATGTATCAATTCCTCCATTAGAATAACAAATAACATCTTTATCTTTTTCAAACATTTCAGTTATAACTTGACGACACATAAAACATGGTGTACTAGGTTTATCTTGGTTTACATATATATGTAAACTCTCAAAATCATGTTTAGTATAACCATTTGAAATAGCGCTAAGTATTGCAGAACGTTCTGCACAAATTGTTGCACCATAACTTGCGTTTTCTACATTAACACCTGGAAATTCTTTTCCATCTTTCATAACAACTATCGCACTCACACTAAAATTTGAATATGGCGAGTATGAATGTTTATTAATTTCTTTTAACTTATCTAACATATTTCCTCCTATATTTTTGGTATAAATATTAATAAAGCACCAATAAATGCAGCTATTGAAAATATTAATGTTGCACTGCTTGCAGTATCTTTAGCTATTTTTGCTAAAGGATGATATTTTGTAGTTTCCAAATCAACTAGTGCTTCAATTGCTGTATTTATCATTTCAGTAGCTGATACACTAGAAAAACAGAAAATAATAAATAACCATTCATTAGTTGTTATACTATAGTGTAATCCTGCAAAAGTAGTAACTATCATTGCTGATAATATAATTATCATATTATGTTCATATTTAATAGCATATATTATACCATCAACTGCATGACAAAAACTTTTTAGATATCTTTCTAAAAAGTTTCCTTTGTCTTTATTTCTTAATACCGGCTTCATTTAAAATCAACTCCTGTTTTGAAAACAGTATTACTTCATCTTCTTTTTCCATGTGATCATATCCAAGTAAATGTAAGAACCCATGTACTGCTAAAAAACAAATTTCTCTTTTAAAACTATGTCCGTATTCTTCTGCTTGAGATTTTGCTTTATCAATGGATATATATATATCTCCTAACATTCTATGCTCAAGTTTTATATCTTCATAATCTTCTAATGCAAATGTAATTACATCAGTAGGTCTATCTATTTTTCTATAATCTCTATTTAATTTATGAATGTATTCATTATCTACAATAATTATATTAAATTCTAAATCATTAAGTTTTTCAATTTCAATTGCTTTATCAATAACGTATTTTACATCATTTAATTCTTTAATTTCTTCATTTGTTAAATTAATTATTTCAATATTATTCATTTTATACCCCCAGTTTAATAAAGTTAAATAAATATAATATAAATACCAATGAAACTAATATAACAATTATATTATAAAACCAATCTTTTTTCAAGAAATCGGGAAGTCGGTTTTCAATTTTATGTAAAATTGTAAATATACTACATCCTAGTAATCCACCAATAACATTTAATAAGATATCATCAATATCAAATACTCTTCCGATTATAAGTTGTGTTGTCTCAATAGTTGTAGATACAAGTAATGTTAAAAATAATGCTATATTTGTTTTATCTAGTTTTAAATAATACCCTACGAAAAAGCCATAAGGAAGAAACATAATAATATTACCTAGAATATTTTTTAAAAACAATCTAGATCCAAAATCATATCGAAGAATTTCCTTAAAAGGAATAAAATTAGAACTAGACCATGAAACATCTTGAAATGTTACAACATAGAATAAACATAATACATAAGTTATAAAAGCTATTGTTATTAATTCTCTATGTAATATTATTTTTTCTTTATTCTTTATTAAATAAACAACTCTAAGTGAAATAATAATGACCATACATATAAGTAATGTTGGCCATGTCTGACCAAATATTTCAATTATATTATTCCTAAGCATAACTACCTCTATTCTAAATATTCATATTCTGTTATATCTTCATAAACTGAATAAAACATTTCTATTTCTATTTTACTATTAAATATGGATTCTTTCAATTGTTTTTCGGAGATTATATATTCTTTTTCATTTAATTTAATTTTATCTCTTGATTTTTTTTTTGCTAGTTCTAATGCCTCTTCTAAAGTTAATATTCGTTCATTAGTAATTACATTAGTTTGCTCAATTAGACTTAATTTTAAAGGAAATAAAGAAGATTTAAAACTATATAATTCTTTGTTTTTATAATTATTATAATTCCTTTTAAATAAATTAATCTTATTATTTAAAAATGTTAATTGTATTATTTTTTGTTTCTGATTAGTTGTTTTTTCTTCTTTTATCAAATAAGGTATACTAGTTTTTATTTTATACCATACTTCCCCGTAAATATTACCTTCACAAGCAACTAATTCGTTAATATTATTAAAACTGATAATCCCTGATACTATAACATCACCTTTTTTTACATATACATTATTTTCTCTAATAATATCTCCTGATTTTATCTCTACATTTTTTAATATGGCATTTTTTTTAGCAATTATGTTTCTCGGTTTTTTTTGTTTTTCTAAATTATTAATAATTCTTGTTTGAACTTTTACATTAATAGTTGTTCCTGTATTTTCTATCTCTAGCCATTCAATTTTCTTTTTATTATTATTAATTATTTTCTTTTCAATTTGATCATAATTATCTTTTATAAAACTATATTTTTTAATGTTATTTGCTTTTAACTCTCTATTTAATAATTTTTTAATACCGTAATCATCAGTTATTATATTTATATTTAGGATCATTTTAGAATTTATATATAAAAATATAATAGATATAATTAGTGACAAAACAAATATTGAATTAATATTTTTAATAATTTTTTTTATTCCGGCATATTCTATTATTTCTATATCATAAATTGTTTTTAAATTATTTATTTTATCTAAATCATTTTCATTTACAGTGATTATATTATTATTTATTTTATAAACATTAATATTATTATCATTAAGTCTTTTTAAAAATCTATTAAATCTAGGTCCTATTATTTTAATTTTAATCATTATAAATTAATACTAGTAATATCTCCTTGAATTAATATTTCATCATCAATCATTTTTTTGATTGTTAAATTATTTCCATATATTTTTAATAATTTATTATTATATTCGATAATAATATTACTATCATTAATTTCAATTATTTTATTATAATTTACAATATTTATATTACTTTCTGTTATATTAATTTTAAACTTTGTTTCAAATATCTGATTTTTCATATAATCACCTATAATATTTTATTAAAAAAGTAAGATAATTATCACATCTTACTTATTTATTAACATTATTATAAATTTTATCTTTTCTTAGTTGTTTAGTTTTATCAATTTCATGATATAGAATACCTGTACAATCTCTTAAATTAGGATACTCATAATTTTCAATATCTAATATTAATCTTTTTCTTGACTCTATTTCAGCATCAATTTCAAATTCATAATAATCATGATATTTTGTATAATTATCATAATTATTAAAATATGCATCAAATATTTCTTTGTTATTAAACCATTGTAATTGATGATGAAGTTCATGATAAATAAGTTGAAGTAATCTTAATTCTTCATATTGTAAATTGTTAAAGTTCATATCTCTAATAAATCTATCTAAATTATAAAATATTTTATTATTATTATAATTATAAAGACCAATACCTTTGAAATTTTTAAGTTCCATAATTTCTTTAAATTTATTAATTATGGTATCATTAGATTCTATAATTTTTCTTTTATATACAACTTCTGTATCAATATCAAAGTTATTTTCTTTGCTTTTTTTAGTAGTAATTGAAACCATATTTTTATCCATATCAAGTCTACTAGCTAATATTAATTGTTTAACATATTCATAATTATTTGGTACATATTTTGTATCAAATCCAAATATTTCCATACTATAACCTCTTTCAAGAATAGTATTCTAGCATATTTCAAAAAAAAAGCAAAATTTAATTATTTTACTTTTTATTTTTTATCATCTTTTCAATTATCTTAATACATTACCACATTTTTTTTAACTTTATACAAATTATTAATTGTTTCATGCTTAGATAACATATCTATTAATTCTACAATCTTTATTTTAGCATAAAATGTTTTTTCATTATTTTTTTCTTTATCTGTATCATAATCATAAAATTGAATATATGTATTATTTAAATTATTGAAATTAATATTAGTTGGTAATACAGCGTTACCATGTACTAAGGAATTTCTTAAATGTTTTAAGATATATTCCCTTTTTGTTCTTTCTTTAGATAGTTCTCTATTGGATAAAATTAATTCTTTTCTATTTTGTAATGATTCAAGATTTTGTTTATTTTCTATTATTCTTTTTCTAAATATTTCGATTTGTTTAAGATTATTTGAATTGATAATATTATCTAGTTGTTTAGTATTTTTATTATATTTTTTTACTTCTTTTCTGTAGTCATTATCAACACTTTTTATTTGATTATCAAAAGAATTATATATTTTTTCCATTTCTTCATACATATTTATTAATGATTCATTATCCAAATCAAATTTATCAAAATTAAAATTATTAATAAACTCTTCTTTATTCTCATTATATGCTCTTGAAAAATTATTAATTAAAAAAGCATATATTAGTACATTATATTTAATATTATTATTTTTTACTTCACCTAAAAATTCTCTATCATATAAAAATGAATTATAGTCATCAGAGTTATTTTTAAAAACATTATATAAAAAGTCTTCTAGAACCAAACAAAAATCCAAACTATTTTGATTGTATTCCATAAGTTTTTCTATAATAGAACAATAATCTAATGAACTATTATTATGTAGGAATTTTTTTACTTCGATTAATATTGTTTTTTTATTAGACATGAACTTTAAACCAATTTCTAATAAATCATTTATAAAAGAAGTTTCATCAATATCAGATTCCATACAATATTTATCATACATATTAGATAACATAGAATCACAATCATCAACTTTTTTATAAATATGTTTATTAATAACATCTATTAAGTTAATAACAACAATATTATTTATCTTAATATTAAATACATAATTTCCATTTTTATCTTTTTCATAAATTCTAATATTTTTTTCATCTAGTATTTCATATTTCGAATGTGCTAGTGAATTTCTAATTTTTTTAACAAATTGACAATAATCTATAATCCCATCACTACATAATAAACATTTGTTAAATAAGATATCCTTCTCATCATATAAATTGCTATTTTCAAAACAATCACCAGCTAAACAATATTTTTCATATTCATATTCATCCATCATACATAAATTATCTTCATGTTCTTCCATATGATATTTTTTCCCTAGTGTATTAAAATCAAATTCACGTAAATCAACAATCGGATTATTATTTTCATCTAAAAAATA
>JALERC010000034.1 GCA_022763805.1 Mycoplasmatota bacterium
TATTAATATTATGAATACCATGTCTTTTTAAAGAAGAGACAACCTCAAATACTTGTTCTTTAGTATGATGACGATTTAATTCTTTTAAAATATCTTCTTGAAAAGATTGCACTCCTAAACTAACTCGATTTACCCCAAAAGACGCTAATAACTTTATTTTTTCATCCGTTAAGCTCTCAACATTAGATTCAATCGAAAACTCGATGTTATCTTTTTTATGAAAAAGATTCGTAATTTCTAATAATTGTCTCAATTCTACTTCATCTAGACAAGTAGGAGTTCCTCCTCCAATATAAATAGAACAAACCTCCTCATTCTGATAGCGACTTTCAATCTCACGCCTCAGTTCATCAAGATAAGTAGCAATAAATTTTTTATCATAAAATACTTTAGGAAAATCACAATAATGACAAATAGAACGGCAAAAAGGAAGATGAATATAAATATACATTAGAATAATCCCTTAATTTGGTAATGTTCATCAATATCGATTCGTTCATAATTAGGACTCTTGGATAGTCCAGGCATCGTCATAATATTTCCTAAATATACTACAATAAAGCCTGCACCACTTTGAAGTTTAATTCTATCTACAGTTATTGTATAATTTTTTGGACATCCTAATACTTTTGGATCATTTCCAAGTGAATATTGTGTTTTAGCAATACATATTGGTAAAGCACCAAAACCATTAGCTTTAATTCTATTAATTTCTTCTTTACATTCTTTAGTAAAAATAACATTATCAGCTCTATAAATCTCTTTTGCTATTTTTCTAATTTTACTTTCAATACTTGAATTTAATTTATATAATGGTGAAAAATCACATTTATTATCACATACTTTTATTACTTTTTTAGCTAGTTCAACTGATCCTTTACCACCTTTAGCAAATGATTCACAAATATCAAATTCTAAATTTTTTGACTCAATATAATCCTTTAAAAAATTAATCTCTTCTTCAGTATCTGTATTAAATTTATTTAAACATACGACTATATTATTTGTATATTTTTTCATATTTTCAATATGTGTATCTAAATTGATTAATCCTTTTTTAATGTTTTCTATACTTTCTATAGTAATATCAGCATTAGCATTATATTTTAATGCTTTTATAGTAAAATTAATTACAATACAGTTTGGTTTAATACCATTTCTACATTTAATATCTAAAAATTTTTCAGCACCTAAGTCAGCACCAAAACCAGCTTCTGTTACGACATAATCGGATAAAGTCAAACCTAATTTTGTTGCAATTAAAGAATTACAACCATGTGCTATATTAGCAAAAGGGCCTCCATGTATTATTATAGGATTTCCTTCTAAAGATTGTACTAAGTTAGGTTTAATAGCATCTTTTAATAATATTGTTAATGCATCAACACATTTTAAGTCTTTAGCATATACAGGCTTTTCATCATAGTCATATGCAACAAGAATATTTCCTAGTTTTTCTTTTAGATCCATAAGATCTTTAGCAAGACAAAATATTGCCATAATTTCTGATGCTGCAGTTATCGTAAATTGTTCTTTTCTGTTACTTAAAGTTACATTTCTAAGTATTCTATCATTAACATCTAAACATCTTGTGAATATAATTCTTTCTGGATTAATATTTAATTCATTTCCTTGGAATATATGGTTATCAATTATTGATGATAATAAGTTATTACAACTTGTAATAGCATGAAAATCACCTGTAAAATGTAAATTTATATCTTCCATGGGAACTACTTGTGCATATCCTCCACCAGTAGCACCACCTTTAATTCCAAAAACAGGTCCAAGAGATGGTTCTCTTAAAACAGCAATAGAATTTACTCCTAATGTTCTTAAAGCATCATTTAAACCAATAGAAACAGTGGTCTTTCCTTCTCCTAGTGGAGTAGGGTTAATACTTGTAACTAAAATTAATTTACTTTTCTTTTTTGGTTTAACTTTTTTATTAATTTTAGCTTTATAGTGACCATATAATTCAAGTTCACTTTTTTTAATTTTTAATTTTTTTGCTACGTCTATTATTGGGCTAATTTCTACCGAATTAGCAATTTCTATATCTGTCATTTTATAATCACCCAAAAAAATTATAACATTTTTTTATATTATTTGAAATTTTATTTTATAAAAGTTGCAAAAAATAGTATTTATGATATAATATTGTACATATTTTAAAAGGAGGAGTAGTATGGAAAAAGAAGAAAAAATAGTAGATAAATTATTACCTATAAGAGTTGATAACACTATTACTATTTATCATGTTAAATATAAAGAAAAAGATATTAGAAAATTAATTGATAAAATTAATGCAAAATATGCTATATATGATAACGTAAAACTTATTACTCCTTTTATGGGAAATCAACCATTAAATTACGGAGAATTTGATAAAAACCCATATGTCAATGTTAAAAGTTATGAAGTATTAAATTATAGAGAGAAAAATAATTCAAATGAAGTCGTTATGTTTCCTGATTTATTCTTCCCTAAAGAAGGTGAAGGGGAAATTAAAGCTTCTATCGAAAAACTCCCAGCATTATCTGTTATTTTAGAAGATACATTTTTAACATCTGATAATCATAGAATAATTGATATGACAGACCTAATTAAATATAGAAATTATATTTTTGATTTAAGTAATAATTTTGTATTTGATAAAACAATTGATTTACCTTCAGTATATTCTAAAAAAAGTTTATCTTATGAGGATAAAATTAAAAAATTTTTTACAATTAATGATTATAGACAACACTTAGCACGCCTAGCACATAAATTAAATGATAATACTTTATTTCTAAACGAAAAAGAAGAAAAGAAAATTAGAAATGATATTTATGAATTAGTTAATGATTTACAACGTACTATGGAATTTGAAGATATTGCAATGTTTCCACTAGAAGCTTTAAATCAATATACTAAGGAAAGTGAAACAAAAAAAATATTAACAAGATTTGGTGATAGAAATAAAGATTGTAATTATCAAGTTTATGAAACAAAATGGAATGGTTGGTTTGGTTATAAATTAGATTTAGCTAAAAGTAATAATGATGGGGCTAAAATCTATAATGATTTATCTAAAGATATTATTTTTAATTATGATATTGATGGACAAAAATTTGAAAGCAAGGCATTAAAAGGTGTTATTTATGAAGAACCATCAAAACAAAATCTATATACAAAAAAAGCTGTATAAAACTACTTATTAAAGTAGTTTTTTTAATGTAAAAAAAAACAGTTTATAAAAAACTGTTAAAAGAAAAGAGAAGACTTAAAGGAAAAAATGAATTTTAAGTCTTCGTGTAGGTTATCCTTCCTACACGTTTTCTAATGTATCATAAAATTGTTAATATGTCAAATAATATATGATGTGTTAATTTAAATTTGAAGTGCAACAAACTTGTATTGAAAAAGACACATGAATAATCTATAATATCTATTCGCAACAAACAGAAAGGAAAATTCATATGTCTGATACAAATAATACACTAAAAAAGAAAGAAAATCAATATCATCATTTAACAGAAAAAGATAGAAATACTATTCAAGCATTAATTGAACAAAAAGATAAGAATGGTAAAAGATTATTTAATAATACTTATATTGCTAATTATCTTGGGGTTCATCGTTCTACTATTTCTAGAGAACTTAAAAATAGAAAATCTTATCGTTTTATGGTTAGATCTGGTAGAACTATTGAAAAACCTTATAATGCGGTCGATGCTCATAATAATTATCTATTTAAACGTGGTTTATCCAAAGGTGAATACAAATTACGTAAATACTCTAAAATGGCTAAATATATTGAAGATAAAATTAAAATTGATAAATGGGCTCCTGATGTTATTGTTGGTTATATGAAAACACATAATTATTTTATGAAAGATGGATTTTGTGAAATATCTGTCCCTACTATTTATAATGCTATTAGATATGGCATTATTAACGTTAAACTTGAAGATACTAGAAGAATGAAATATAAACAAGAATATACTTATCAGAATAAATCTTCACTTTCTGCATCTAAAATACCTTATAGTATCGAAAATAGACCTGAAGAAATCAATAATCGCTCCACCTTTGGTCATTTCGAAATTGATACTGTAATTGGAACTAAACGCGGTAAACATGAATGTCTTTTAACAATTACAGAAAGAAAAACGAAATTCGAAATCATTTTTAAAATTTCTTCTAAAACTGCTGAAAATGTTGTTAACAAAATAAATCAAATAAAATCATTTATGAAAAATCATTACAATAAAATATTTAAATCATTTTCTACAGATAATGGTTCTGAATTTTCTGACTTTTTAGGAATAATAAAAGATACAAAAACACAAATATACTTTTGTCATCCATATTGTTCTGGAGAAAAAGGAACAAATGAAAAGCAAAATAGTATGATTAGATATTTTATTCCTAAAAAAACTTTAATAGAAAATTATTCTTGTGAAGATATTAATAATATCGCTAATTGGATGAATAATTACCCT
>JALERC010000072.1 GCA_022763805.1 Mycoplasmatota bacterium
AACAAACATTTATGTTGTAATGGGATGCTTTGTTAAATATGAGTATGTATCTGCAGAACCTCCTACTTTTTTAGAGGTAGAAAAATTATTAAATCTTTTCTGTAAAAAAGAAACTAATAAATTATTATTTTATTCTCTAGGCGGAAGTGAATTAACAAGAGAAAATATTAGAAAAACAGTACCTAACAATTTATTTAATGATATTATTTTTGGTAATACTTACAATTATTTTATTGGAGAAAGTGGTAATAAGTTTAAACCAAATTATGATAAGTTAAGACAAATTGCAATTGATTCATCAAGTGTATTAGAACAAATAGAAAGACCACTAGTAATTGAGATAGAAACTGCTACAGGATGTAATAGAAATCGTGGTTGTACATTTTGTATAGAAGGAATGAGAGGTTTGCCATTACAGTTTAGGGAAAAAGAAGATATTATAGATGAAATTAATAGTTTATATGCTAATGGAGCCTTATATTTTAGATTAGGAAGGCAACCAAATTTTTATGCCTATAAGAATTGTAATGTAGAAGAAATAGAAAATTTATTTAAAGGAATTTGGAGTGCTTGTCCAAATATTAAAACGTTACATATTGATAATGTTAGTCCTCATAATGTAAATACTGAAGAAGGAGAAAGAATAACTGAATTAGTAGCTAAATATACTACTGCAGGAAACATTACGCCATTTGGAATTGAATCATTTGATCCAATAATAAGAGAAAAATGCAATTTAAATGGATCTTTAGATGATATTCATAAATCAATATCTATAATTAATAAATATGGTAAAGAAAGAGATAAAAATGGATTGCCTAAATTACTTCCAGGTATTAATATAATTTATGGATTAGATGGGCAAAATGAAAATACATTAAGACATAATTTAGATAATTTTAATAAAATATTAAATTCTGGAAATTGGGTAAGAAGAGTTTTTGTTAGAAAATTAACTTCTCCTTATGGTGAACAATTTGATAATTATACTGAAGAAGATTTAAAAGAATTTAATCTTTGGAGTAAAACAATTGAAAATGAATTTATTGTTCCAATGCTAAAAGAAGTTTTTCCAATTGGTTTAGAAATTAGTGAATTAAGAATGGAAATGTATAAAGATGGTAATTCAATTCTAAGACAAATGGGTACCTGTCCAGTAAGAGTTGTAATTTTAAATAAAGAACTAAAATTAGATGAATTTTATAAAGTTAAAGTAGTTGGATATATTGGTAATAGAACAATTATTGGAGAATTAATATGAAAAAAATAGGATTATTAATTCCAAAAACTAATTTGACTGTTGAATATGAATTACAAATGCTTTTTAGTAAAGGATATTATGATATAGAAAAAAGTGTATTTTATATATCTAAACTAGATTATAAAACAAATTATAAGAAAGATAAATCAAAATTTCTAAAAGAACTTTCTATAGATATAAATAATAAGAAAAAGGATTTAGAGTATTTAGATGTTGATTATAATGCGTTCTTTTGTACTACTTCAGCATTAGAAAATGGAGTAGAAGAAATAAATCCAACCATTTCATTAATTGAGGAATCAAAATTAAGAAATGTTAAAAAATGTTTATTAATAACTCCATATAATGATCAATTAGGAAAAGAAATAGTAAAAATGTTAGAAGATAATGGAATAAAAGTTATAAAAAATATAAATTTAGATTTATTACATACAGCAGATTATTTTAATTATGGAATAAATAAATTAGAAAAATTAATAAAAAAAAATTACTTAAATGAATATGAAAATATTATTATATCTTGTACAAATTTACCTACAATTGGTGTAATAGAGAACTTAGAATATAAGTTGAATACACAAATTATTTCAAGCAATTCAAGTTTATTTGCAAAGATTAAAAGAGACAATAATATTTAAAGGGGGTAAGTATGACAAGAGAAGAATTTAAAAAGATTATTGATATATGTAGTAATCAAGAAGAAGTAAGAGATGCAGTAAAAAAGAATCATGACAATAACTTATGGTGGCCATTAGAAGTAGAAGATTATAGAAAAAGATTATTGATTGCTGGTCTTTCTACTAGAATTTCTTATAATATGATAGATAACTATAGAAAAGTAATAAATGATTTGAATGGTTACACTTATGATGAAATCAAAAATATGACAGAAGATGAAATCATTAATATAATAAAAGGATTAGGATTATCAAATACAAGATATAAATATTTGTCATCAATGATTGATTTTATAGAAAAATATGATAATGAAATAAAAACATTATCTAATGATGAATTGATTAAACTAATTGCTGATAATGTTAGTGGTGCATCTTACAAAGTAGCGCAATGTTGCGTTTTGTATATAAGAGGATATTATTCAGGTATAATGCCAGTGGATAGTGGCATGAAGGATGTAGAATTACCTTGTTTAGGATTTGAACAATATAAAAATGCATTAGGGCATGATATTTTAAGAAAAGAATTAGAAGAGCTGGTAAAAAATAATAATATGGAAGAAATAATAAAACAAAATGGATATGAAGAACTTAAGGTAGAAAATTATGATAATGCTACATGGTTTTGTCATTTAGCTCTTATTTATTATAAACGATATTTTTGCAATAAACATAATCCTGAAAATTGTCCATTAAGAGATTGTGTTGAAGTTAAATGTAAATGTAGAAAATAATAGTTAAAGGGGGAATTATAATGTTAATAATAGAAGGTATAGATGGTGTAGGTAAAACGACTTTAGTTGAATATTTACAAAGTTATGGAATGAAAAAATATCATTTTGATTATGATTTAAAAAACATGGATTTATTCTCAAAATATATGAAAGTTTTATTAGAAAATGATAGTGAATTGGTGCTAGATAGATCATTTATTAGTGAAATGGTTTATGGACCAGTTATAAGAAATAAATGTAAATTAAGTCTTGAAGATTACACAAAAATATTAATTGCATATAAAAATGCCGGAGCTAAAATTATTTATTTAACAGCCCCTAAAGATGTTTTGTTAAAAAGAAGAAATGATGAAAAAAGTGATTATGAAGTTATTGCAAATCATTATGAAGAATTAAATAAAAAATATGATGAAATTATGGAATATTCTTCTAAATTTATAGATGTAATTGCTATAAATACTTACGAAGCAAATATTGAACAAGTTAGAAGTCAAGTAAAGAAATTGGTGAGAAAATGATTGATTTATGTTATGTAGGTAATTCTTCCAATGATAAAATCATTGTAAATAATGAAATTTACAATACATTAGGAGGAAGTTGTTTATATTCAAGTTTTTCTTCGAGGGCTTCTTTTGATGGTAATATTGCAATAATAAGTAAGGTAGATAGTGATACAAGTCTACTATTAAAAGAAAAACAAATAGAGTTTTATGGAACTATTGTTGATAGAATGACAGAGTTTATAATTGATGAATCAAAATCTACCTGCGAATCACAATTTTATAATACAGATGTAATTAAATTAGAAACAAAAATAGATATCAATCATTTACATATATCATTAAGAAAAGGTGTAGATGTTCAAAGCATTTTAGAGAATGCATTATTGAATTATAATCATCTTTCAATAGATGTAATGATACATAGTGTTGTAGATTTTATACCTATAATAGAAAAATATGCTTCAAAAATAGAAATATTATTTTGTAATATTAATGAGTACAATATAATAAAAAAACATGTGAAAGATATACCTTTAGTAATAGTAACAAATGAAAACAAGCCAGTCATTGCAATAACGTCAACGAATACAATTAGTTATAATGTAATGAACAACTATAATATTAAATCTACTACTGGTGCTGGAGATTCATTTATTGGTGGCTTCTTATCAAAATATATAATTAATAAAGATATAGATGAATCTATTTCACAAGGAATCTATAATTCTAGCAGATCTATAGAAAATATAGGACCTTTATTATCTATAGAATCATTTATAGATAAAACTACCAAATCAAAATTACTTCCTAATAATATTATTGTTATAGGCAATTCTTGTGCTGGAAAAACAACCTTTATTGATTATTTTAAAAACTACTATAATATATATTCAGATATAGATGATCTAGCGCCACTATTAGAAACATTTATGTTAGATGATTTGTTGTATCAAAATAAAATAGAAGAGTTTAAAAAAATTAAAAATGAACTTAAATATATAAATAAAATATGGGAAGAGTATAATGATAATATAAATTCAATCAATCACTATACTAAACCTGCAAATCGGGGTGATGGACACGATATAATAAGACCTATTCTATGGGATTATATAATTCAAATGGCTGTTGTAAATTCAGAACTTCATAGTATAATCCAGTTCTCAAGAGGTAAGGATGAACTATATGAGTCACAATTTTCTCAAAATGCATATTTCCGTAGTATAGAAAGTTTTATTAATAATTTAGAAAATAACAGCAACTCTATTATTGTTAATTTAGTTTCTAGTTTAGAAACAAGAAAAAATAGAAATAGAATAAGATTTGAAAATGGTGGACATTATGTTTCTGATGATACTATGGACAATGTATATTCAAAAGATATATTTGAATATACAAAAACAGGTGAAAATTTTGGATATTTATTGGTTAATGGACGAACTATTCCAGTATATACTATTGTTAACGATAAAACATTTGGTGAGATTGAATTAAATAATTTTTTAGAGTATTATGTTAATAAGGTAATAGATTATTATAATGATTTTAAGGAGGAAAAATATGGAATTAAAAAAGATTCAAAAAGATATTTGGCAAAATAAATTAAACAAAGGATTTAATACAACAGATGTGAATAAAGAATTTTGCTTACTATATGGAGAAGTTTCTGAAGCATATGATGCTTGGAAAAAGAAAAAAGATGATTTGAATGAAGAATTAGCTGATATTGCTATTTACTTAATGGGATTATCTGAAATGCTAGGATTTGATTTGGCGGATGAAATTGAAAAAAAAGTTTCTAAGAACGAAAAACGTATATATAAAAATATAGATGGTGTTAACGTAAGAATTAGTGATTAATATTTACGTGTTGTATAAGATAAAATTATCATAATTTTAAAATAATGTTTATCGGAAATATAAATTATTCATCTATCCCCAATAAAGGCGGTGGCACAAGCTGCTGTCAAAGCTGGGATACAAAAATAATACCTTAAATTCATAGGAAATAAAGGGTATTGTAAATATGTAAGAGTTTAACTCTTAAAAATTGTTTATATTAATTAAGACTAAGTTGACTTAAATGTCGTATAACTTAGTCTTTTTTGTTGATTTTGACTGTATTGTGCGACAAGAAAATGGAGGTGTTAAAAGTGCGATTAATATATATGAAACCAAAACTAAATATGGTTGCTTTTTTGGTTTTAATGAACTAACTATAATTTTTATTAATATATTTTTATATAGTTATCATATTTGGTTATAGCAATAAAAAAATCAAACTAATTAAAAACATAATCGATTTCGGTTTTTTGTTATGAATAGGTACTTTGTTATAACTTACACTTATATAAAGCATAATTTTGTTTATTACAATATTTAATCATAACTATTAAAAAAAATTGTTATTTTACAAGTTTGAATATGCATTATATAGTTAAGTTGTTAGGAGGTTTTAGCATGATTAAGAATGCATATTTTATTGTAGGACCACATGGAGTGGGAAAGACATACGCAATTAATGAACTTAGAAAGGTAATTGATTTAGTACATGTTGATACTGGACCAATTATTAGAGGTATCCACAGATTAAGTAATTCTGGTTTGCCTTTAGGAAAATGGATTGAAAAAGGGGAACAAGCTTTTGGAAAGGATTTTTCTAATTATATATTATGTGAAGAGATTTCAAAAATTATAAAAGATCATCACGATGAAGAAATCTTTATTACTGGTAATAGAACAATAGCAGGTATCAATTATATTATTGATTATTTCCAAATTGAGAATCCTGTAATTATATATTTGGATTCACCATTTTATAATTTAAAAGAAAATTATGATGCAAGAGAAGGAGATAATAATACAGCTTATAACTTCGATGAAATCATAAGAAAAGAATTATCAAGTGGTTTAGGAGCGTTAAAAGAATATGTTAAAGAACATCCAGAGTTTGCAATGTATATTTATAGAGAACACAATGAAGATATTAGTCCTTGTGATATATATAAAGCTTCTAAACAATTAAAAAGTAGTGCTCAAAAACAAAAAGTTAAAGAAAAGAAATAAAAAAAGTATAGAGGTGAAATTATGAAAATATCATTAGCTACAAACTTTGATGATGAATTAATTGATAAAATTAAAGATTATCCAGTTTATGAAGTTTATGGAAAATTAAAAGAAGATATTCTCGGTGGTGGTAGACCGGATAACACTCTATCTGATATATCAAAAGAATTATTAGAAAGACATGTAAAAAAAGTAAGAGATGCTGGTATAAAGTTTAATTATTTATTAAATGGTTCTTGTTTATCTAATCATGAACAAGACGAAGAATGGCAAAAAGAGTTTAGGAAATTTTTGGATTATTTACAATCAATAGGTGTTAATGCATTAACAGTTACTAATCCATTTATTCTTAAATTAGTAAAAAAATATTATGATTGTTTTACAGTTAGAATTTCTACATTCGCATGTATTGATACTTATGAAAAAGCAAAATATTGGGAAGATATGGGAGCAGATTACTTATGTGTTGATTTCACTAGAGTAAATAGGGATTTCAAAATGCTTAAATACATGGTTGATAATTTAAAACATGCAAAGATTGAAGTATTATGTACTAATAGTTGTTTAAAGAATTGTCCATATATTAATACTCATACAACTGCACTTGCTCATGCATCAAATCATTTTGATAATGGTAAAAAGTATGTTGATTGGTGTTTGTTAACTTGCCAAAAACATGAATTAGAAAATAATTATGAATATATCAAATCTCCATGGATTAGACCAGAAGATGTTAAATATTATGAAGAAATAGGAATTGAACATTTTAAACTTACTGAACGTGGATTCCCGACAGATGAGTTAGTTAAAAGAACTAAAGCTTATGTTGAAAGAACATATGATGGTAATTTAATTGATTTAATCCAAGGACATGGATGGACAAAGACAGATGAACTATTATCTATTGATAAAAATAAAACACTTAATACTAAAGAAGAAATATTAAATGAGATTTATAAAATTAGAGGATTAGGATGTGAAAGAAAATATCCTAGACATATTAATATACATAATGATAAGTTAGATGGTTTTATCAAATATTTTGTTGAAGGAAAATGTACTGGAAATTGTTCTTCATGTGGCTATTGTAAGAGTATTGCTAAAAAAGCAATTGAAGCAAATGAAGAGGTACAATCATACTTATTAGATTTATATAATAAATACGATGAAATAAAAATATAGGAGTATTAAATATGAGTAAAATTGAGATTTATAAATGGCCAATAGAGCCAAAATACAAAGTTATTGAACATGATAAATATGGGATGAGAGCAGTTCATCAAATATTAAAAAAACCAAGATTTCATTCTGGATTTGATATTACAGCTGAGACATGTACTCCTGTTAGACCAGCTTCTGTTGGAACAGTTGTTTATGCAAATTTAGATCCTAAAATAAAAGCTGGATTATGTCCATGGAATCATAGATATGGAAATATGGTTGAGATAATTGATACATATGGAAGAAAATGCATATATGCTCATTTACGTGAAATATTATGCAAAGTTGGAGATGAAGTATCATTTGATGATGTAATAGCACTATCAGGATGTTCAGGTGGATCTAGAATTCCACATTTACATTTTGAAATAAGAGATGGTGACTTAAATCATTCTGGTGAAGAAAATACAGTTAATCCTTTAATTCTTCTTCCTGAATTTGATTTTGATTCTTTAACAGAAGAATTTAAAGAAGAACCATATGCAGACTTTTGGAAAAAATCATTAGATGCTTCATGGCAATATACTGATGATGATATTCCTTATGCAAATAATAAAATGCTCATTAGATAAGGAGGAATAATATGGAAGTAAAAAGATTTCCAATTTATAAATATGATTATATATTTAATAAATTTAATTCGAGGTTAGTAAATAACGTTAAATTATGTTATGAATCTATCGAAATTAATTATCCATGTAGATTAGATGCGATGGCAATTAATCCAAGTGCTGTTTGTTATAACGATTCAATGGTATTTACTCCGGGTGAAGTTGTTATTTCAACTGAAAAATTCATTAATGTAAAAGTAAAAGTTATGGATGCTGATAAAAAGTTAGAAATTGGAGAAAACACAAAAAGAAAAGTACTTGTTAAACATGCATATGAATTAATGAAAGATGTACTAAAGTTTGACGATGCATTATATATTGATGTTGATGATAAAGATATACCAAAACATTGTGGATTTGGTTCAAGTAGTTCAACTATTGCTGCTGTAGCTGCAGCAATAAATGAACTATATAATCATCCAATTAGTAATCCTGATTTAATTAAATATTTAGCTGCTAATCATGGTGAAGAAGTATCTGATGATAATGAAGATGAATTAAAAATGGTTCAGTGTATTGGTGGAGGAGCCACTAATGGACTTACTGAAGAAGGAATTATTATTATCGCAGGTAAATCTACTTCAATTGCTAAAATGAAATATGATGGTACTGTTTTAATAGCAGTTCCTAACGATTTTGTTATTAAAGACGCTGATTATTTAATGAAAAAAGAAGAAGATAACTTATGGAAATTTAAAAAGACTGGAGACTTATATTCAGAAAAAATAGCATATGATTTACTTCATAAAGCATTACCATCTATGGTTAATGGATCTATTAAGGATTTAGCAGATGTTGTATTTGATTATAGATTTAATATGGGAAGTATTGAAAATTGCTCATTTGTTTATGAACCAATGGTAGAAGAAGCTAAAACTTTAAGAAAATTATATGAAAATGGTGATTGTGAGTTTTTAGCACTTTCATCTGTTGGACCTGCTTATTTTGTAATTGTTAATAAAAAGAAAGATATTCATAAATGTACTGAAGTGTTTAAAAAACTTAATATGAATGTAATGACTACTAAAATTTGTAATTCATTATATAAAATTATGGATACTAAATTAATTGAAGATAAAAATTACTGGGAGAAAGAATCTACTGCTTCTTCATTCAAAAACAGACCAACATCTTCTTATATAACAAATGAAATTGATAAGTATGTTAATAAAAATAGTATGTGTTTAGATATTGGATGTGGTGGCGGAAGATACTCTAGATATTTAAAACAAATTACACCAAATGTTATTGCGATAGATAAGTATGAAAACATGGGGAAATCTTTATTAGAAGATTCAATAGATTTTAAATGCGCTACATTTGATAATGTTCCACTTGAAGATTCACTTGCAGATGTTATTTTATCAATTGGTGTCATTCATAATGCTGAAACTGAAGAAGAATATGATAAAGCATTTAAAGAAATGAATAGATTATTAAAAAGCGATGGAACTTTGATATTCTCGGTTTTCACTAATGATATTATTACAAGTGATTTAACTAATACACACGGTAATTGCTATAACATACAATCTAGACCACCAATGGTTTTATATTCGAAAGAAGAAATTGATAACATATTCAAAAATAATGGTTTTGAAATTACTGATGTTATTGATGAACATATTACTTATGTGGGAGATAGGGGGGCAAGATATGTCTACTCCGTTGTTGCAAAAAAGAAATAATTATATTATATCCAACAGGGACTTTTTAGATGATTATTCTAATATAAAGTCTCTAAGGATTGATATGACTTTATCAGGAAAATATCTTTATAAGTATCCTTTTAAAGGATTTAAAAGAAAAAATTTGGATTCTTATCCATCACATACTGATATAAAGATTCTAGAAGATACTATAAAAAGTAAATATAATATTAATAGTAAAGAAGTAGTAATAGGATCAGGAGCTAATGGTCTAATTCAAAATTTAATTAAACTATTTCTTTCTAAAGATGGTAATTTAGTAACTCCATATTTGACTTTTAATCAAGCTGAATATGCAGCTAGCGCTTATGGAGCAAAGACTTATAGAGTTTTTACTAAGGATTTTAAAATCAATCTATTAAATATTGATAAAACAATTAATGATGAAACAAAGGTTGTTTATTTATGCAATCCTAATAATCCAACTGGATTATATTTAGACCCTTCTTCAATCATTAGACTATCTAGAAAATATAAAGAAGTATATTTTATTATAGATGAATCTGGTATTGAATTTACAAAAGAAAAGAGTATGCTTGATTATTACTTTCCTGATAATGTGATATTAGTTAGATCATTTTCTAAAGCATTTGGTCTTGCTAATATGAGAATTGGATATATGGTATGTTCAAAAGGGATTGGAGAACTTTATGAGAAGAATATTACAGTTAATGAGTTTTCTGGAGTATCATGTGATATGGCATATCAAGCGTTAAAAAGTGATTGTTATCTAAAAAATGTTGATTTAATTATAAAAGAGAGAAATTATTTGATGAATGAACTTGCTAAATTAGATATTTCGATTATTGATTCTAAATCAAATATAATTATGACAAGAACTTGTTTTAATTCTGATTTTATAAATCAGTTAATAAATATGAATGTTTCTGTTGTTCCTATATATGATGAAAATAATAAGATTCATTTAAGAATAGCAGTACAAGATAAAAAAACTAATAGAAGTTTTATTAAAGTAATGAATAAGATAATAAAATGTGATAATATAAAAATAGGAGGATAATATTTTATGAAAAAGAAAGAAAATAAAGTTGTTTATTTAACTACAAACAAAGGAAAATTTGAAGAAGCTCAAAGAATATTTGCTGAATATGGTATTGACATTGAAATTGCTACACCTGATTTTGAAATATTAGAAATTCAAGCTAAAACATGTGCAGAAGTAGTAGGATTCAGTGTTAAATATGCAGCTGAAAAAACTGGAAGACCTTGTGTTAAATCAGATAGTGGATTATATTTAGATGCTCTTGGAGGATTACCAGGACCATATAATGCTTATTTTGATAAGCAAATTGGTGTTGAAAAATTTCTTGATTTAATGAAAAATGAGAAAAATAGAAAAGCAAGATTAGAAGATTGTTTTGCTTATTGTGAACCAGGAGGAGAACCAATTATCTTTACTGGTGGCGGAACTGGTACTATTTCTAAAACTTCAAAAGGAAACTTAGGAAGATGGCATGATCATTTCTATATTCCAGATGGTGAAACAAAAACACTTAGTGAATTAAGAGAAGAAGATAGAGAATATGAAGCTAAATTCTGGGGAACTGCAAAATTTGATTTTGCAAAATGGTATAAAGAAAACAAAATGTAAAAGAATAGATTTCTATTCTTTTTTTTGTTATTCCATAAAGTTATACAACTAAAATAAATTATTATTTGACATTATAGCAACTGTTATTTATAATATGCTTATAAAGTGAGGGATCCTTATGAATGATTTAAATATGAATTCTTTAAAAATATTCCTTGAGGTTGCTAATTCAAATAGTTTTTTAGAGGCTTCTAACAAATTATATGTATCACAACCAGCTATTTCAAAGAGCATGTCAAAACTAGAAGAAGATTTGAATGTTACTTTATTTTATCGCGCAAATAAAGGAATATCACTTACACCTTCTGGTGAAATACTTTATAACTATCTTAAAAAAGCAGAAGATTTACTTTTAACATGTCAAAGAGAACTAACTTCAATAAATGATATTGAAGAAAGTAGTTTAGTAATAGGTGTTCAATCTCATATTGTTCGTAATTATTTGATGAACAAAATTGATGATTTTAGATTAAAACATCCTAAAATCAAGATTGAACTTATTGATATGTCAACAAATCAACTTCTTGAGCAATTAGAATCTAGAAAATTAGATTTTGTAATTGACTCAACTCCGATTGATAATGTATACAACAATATTTCAATAACACCTGTTTGCTCTCTTAAGACATGTTTTATTAAATCCACAAAAAGTAAATCTAATCCTAAGACATTAGAAGATTTAGAAAAAGAAAATATTATTTTGCCTATAGCAAGAAGTTCATTAAGAAAGAATTTAAATAAGATTTTTGATGATAAAGGAATCTTTATTAAGCCTGTACTTGAGTTTGGTACAGAAGATTTAATCATTGATTCTGTTAGAAGAAATTTAGGATTAGGTTATGTTGTTGAACCAGCTGTTTCATATTTAGTTGAAGCAGGAATTGTAGAAAAAGCAAACATAGAATATGATTTCCCTGAAATGGAAATTAATATTGTTAAGATAGATACTAATCTTACTAAAACAGCTCTTATGTTTATAGAAGAGGAAATTGAATATGAAATATAGTATGTATGATTTTTATAAAGAGTTTTATGATTTAAGAAGACTTAATTTAAATATATCTAATAAGAAAATATTATTTCTTATTTATGATGATAAGTATTATTATTATTTAAACAAGTCTAAATTCTTAGATTTTAATGATCAAAAACATAATTTAGATTTAATAAAAAAGGTTAGTAAAACATATAAACTAAATATTGTAAATTATTATCCTGTTTGTTATTGTAAATCAACATTAGTAATAGCATTACGTATTGTCGCTGATAGTTCTACAAAATTAAAAGGTGTTGAAACAGATAGTGTTCCATTTATTTATAAAAAATTAGTGGATTTTCATAAAAAGAATTATGAAATGCTTTATTTATCAAGTAGTGTTTCTAAAGAAATTAAAATGAGTCAAAAGTATATCGGAAGATATAAATTCCATGATAAATTTATCAAGAAATATATATTAACTCATAAAAAAAGAAAAATAGAAGAATTTAAAGAATTGTTATTATCTATGATTCCAGAAAAGAAATCAATTATTGATGTTTCATGTGGTAATAATAATGATATTTCTGAAATTGCAAGTAAAAAGAATTATGATGTAATAGTAGGTAATGATATTTGTTTAAATTATTTAGGTGGGCGTGAAAATAAAGATATTATTTATACTAATGATGATGCTGTTAGTAATCAAGTGAAAGAAAATGCTTATGATGTTGTATACTGTAAAAATACACTTCATCATATGAATGATATTTCAGGTATAAAAAGTATTCTTGCACATTTAAATAAAATATCTAACGATGAAATTTTAATTATTGAAATATGCAATCCTAAAGAATCAGGTGGGTTACCTAGATTTCTAAATAAATGGTTATATGTTAAATTTCTAAAAGATGTAGGTGATTGTTTTCTTAATGAATCACAATTTAGAAATTTAATTGAAAATCAATTTAGTAATTATGAAATAGAGTATTCAACATTTACTAATATATTAGGCAAATATATGATAGCAAAAATTAGAAAGGTGAAATAATATGAAAATTAAAGTTGAGACAGAACAAAAATATTATTGTTTTAATCCTGAAAAATTAATTGAAAAGATTAATGAATTAGGTTTTAACGAACTAAATAAGAAATCTGAAAGTGATGAATATTTTACTGATATAAATAGTGAATATATCGCAAATAGAACTTGTTTAAGAATTAGAAAAACAAATAATTCAAAAATGGAAATAACTTTTAAAGGTAAATCTTCATCTTTATTAGGTAAATATTGTAAATTAGAAAATAATATTTCTGCCGATATCGGTGAATATGAAAATTTTGTTAATTTATTTACTTCTTTAGGTTTTTATTCTTATTGTGAAGTAATAAAAGAAAGACTTACTTTTGAAAAATATGATGATAAGTATAAATATAGTATTATGATAGATTCATTACCAAATATTGGAGGGTTTGTTGAATTTGAAATATTATCAGAACAAAAAGATTCAACTAAAGATGAATTAAATATTGCATTAAAAAAATTCGTAAATGCTTTTGTTGATTTAAACTTAAAAGAAGAAACAAGACCATATAGAGATGTAGTAGCAGACTATATTTATTCTAAAAACTGTCCTAAAGATAAATTAGAAGATATATATGTTAATATTGATGAATTTATTGTCAATTATGAAAAAGAATTCTTCAAAAAATATAAAGATGTTATTGCAAAAGAAACTAATAAATCTATTAAGTGGGGAGCATTTAGAAAAGATAAATCACTTAATGGAATTCTAATTAATTATATTGATCAATATTTAGATAATTTAATATATGATTCTAAAGAATTACTTGTAGCAATGCAATTACTTGAAATGTTACCACAAAAGAAACATTTCATTACAAAAACAAATGAAGTATTCTTTACTCACTTTTTTGGAATGTTAAATATTGAACTTGATGATGTTATCTTTACTGAAGAAGATTCATTAAATCAAGTAATAAAAAGAAATAGTATTGATTTAAAACATTCAATGATATTAAATAAGAAAGACTTAAAAGAAATTAATAGTGTTCTTTTAATAATAATGAATAATGACTAATATTAAAGCGTTATTACTTGATCTTGATGGAACATTAATAATAGCGAAAGACCATTTGCGCTTGCTTTTATTAAAGTGTTATCTGAATATGGAATTAATGTTACTTTAGATGATTATAAGAAGTATGAATTAGATCAAAACTGTATGCTTTTAGATATGCTAACTGATAAAGGCCTGCTTCATGAAGAACATTCTTCCATTATAAAAAAAGTTTATTATGAATATGAATCAGTAAAGGATATATTTGAAACTTTAGAAAAATATAACGATAAAGTATATAAAATTAAAGAATATGAAGATATAATTAAGATAATTGGAGAGTGAATATGAAAGATTTATCAGTAATGATCGATAATGTTAAGTTTAATTATCGTGCAGGTTTATTAATTGAAAAAGGAAATAAAGTTTTGGTTGAATGCAATCCAGCAATTGATTTTGTTACATTACCAGGAGGTAGAGTACAAACATTAGAAAGTAGCATGGATGCACTTAAAAGAGAAATTAAAGAAGAAATGAATATTGAACTTGATAGTGAAAGAATTAAAATGAGAGCTTTAATAGAAAATTTCTTTGAAATGGATGAAAAGAAATATCATGAATTATACTTTTTATATAAACTTAAAGTAACTAGTAAAGATACTGAGTTTAAAAAAGATATGAAAAATATTGATTCAAAAGCAAGTTATTACAAGTGGGTAAAAAAGGAAGATTTAGAAAAAGAAAACTTACTTCCTGTTGTACTTAGAGATTTAGTAATGAGAAATGGTTTTGAAACAGTTGTTATTAATGACTTAAAAAAATAAGAGTTAGGGATGATATGAACCCCGTTTCTTGGACATGAGAAACGGGGTTCAGTTCAAGTAATCTAGTTTTTTTATTATATATTAGTGTATAATATAATTAGAAATTTAAATGATTAAGAAATATGGAGTTAATAGTTAAAAAAATTGTTTTTCTGAAATATATTATTATTCATTCTATACTGATTATACAATTGATAAAGGAAAAATGAATTTAAACGATTTAGAAAAAAATTTTATATGACTATATAACAATAAAGAAGTATTATGATGCGTTATTTCAATTTTTAAATAATAATAATATAAATTATAAAATATTTGATAAAGAATTATATGTTAATATTAATGATGAAGAATATAAATTTGATTATAAAATTAAAAAGAAGGTGATATAGTGAAAATTTTATTTATTTCAGATATACATGGTATAGCAACTAATTTAAATGTAATAGAAAAGAAAATTAAGAATGAAAAAATTGATAAATTAGTCTGTTTGGGTGATTTGTATTATGCTGGTCCATCTTATGATAATAAATATAAAATTAATAGTAAAAAAGTATTTTAATTTTTAACTAAACATCAAGATAAATTAATATGTATGATGGGAAATTGTGATAGTACTGTAGATATAAAGGCTAGTGACTTTCCAATTTGTAGTGGAGTTTCCTTAATTAACACTGATGGATTAGATATATATATTACACATGGAAATGAATATAGTTTCGAAAAAAACAGAAAATTTAATCACAAAGGGATATTGGTTTATGGTCATGAACATATTCCGTTTATAAAGAAAGATAAGGATATGATTTATATAAATGTAGGTTCAATTTCTTTACCTAGAAATAATTATGCACCTACATATGCTATTTATGAAAATAAAACAATAACAATATATGATATTAATGATAATATTATTGAAAATATTAATCTATAAGTGATTTATAATAAAAAATATGATTTATATATAAAGGAAGAGTGTAAAAAATATGAAAAAATATTTAATAATGTTACTAACAACATTGATATTAACAGGTTGTACTAACAATAAAAAAGTTGAAATTAATGATTTACAACAATTTTCTTCGAATAATAAAATCTATACAATAAAAAAAGGAGAAGAATTATCCTTAAATGCTTGGAATGAATTAGAAATATATTATAGTGGTAAAAATAAAATAAACAAAAAGAAATCACCTGTAATTTATAAAGGTGTAACATTAGGAACTGATTATAAAGACGTAATAGAAATATTTAATATTAAGCCAGAATATGCATTTGTTGATATGGAGGTAAGTAGCCCAGAAGAAGATGGTACAACTGATATAATAACTGAAACATATAAAGATGAAAAAGTATTTGAAAGAGAATATTTAGATTTAAATATCACGTTTGGTTATATAAAAAAAGAAGATAAATGGGAAATGGTTAAGTACGAGGAATTAAAAAAATATATAGAAGAAAAAAAAGAAGAAGTTTTAATATATCAAATCGATTTTAATGGTTTAAACGACGAATGTGTAGATATCGGAAAAGTAATTTCATTTAATATAATACATCAATAAAAAGGAAAAAATTTTAAATATTTCTTCCTTTTTTCATATTTTTTACGATTATAATACATTAAATCCTGATAGTAAAATAATTGCTCCAATTGGAGTATGTTATATATTGGCAGTAAAAAAATAATTAAACTATTGACTCTCCCCTTAGAAGATAGTGTATAAATAATTTAGGAGGCGATATTATGCTTAAAATAGGTGATTTTTCAAGAATGTCTAAAGTAACTGTTAAAGCTTTAAGATACTATGAAAAAGAAGGATTATTAATTCCAAAATATGTAGACGAAAATAATGGTTATAGATATTATGAAACAAGTCAATTAATAGAAATTTCAAGAATTATCTACTTAAAACAAATTGGTTTAACAATTGCTGAAATAAAACAAATAATAATTAAACATGAGTCTTTAGAATCATTACTTAAAACCAAAAAAGGAGAATTAAAGAATGCTATTTTTGAATATAATAATAAGCTTTCTAAAATTAACTATTTATTGAAGGAGAATACTATGAAAGAAGAAATATTTGAAAAAATAATACCTGAATACTATGTTTATTATAAGGAAGGTATCCTAAAAGATTATAGCGAATTATCTGAATTTATTTCAGGAAAAGAATGTTTAGAATTAAATCCTAATATTAAATGTGAGGAACCCGATTATTGTTATATTAATTATTTAGATGGAGAATATAAAGATAAAAATATAAAAGTAAGATATTCCCAAGCAGTAATTAAAGTAAATGTTCCATTTGTAGAAAACGAAAATATTAAGTTTATGACAATTCCTGAAGTGAAATGTATCTGCATTTATCATAGAGGACATTATGAATCATTAGGTAAGTCATATGCTAAAATAATGAAATATATCGAAGATAATAATTTGGAAATAAAAGATTATCCAAGAGAATGTTATATTGATGGAATTTGGAATAAAGAAAATGAAGAAGAGTGGTTAACAGAAATACAAATACCTATAAAGTAGTATAAAATAAAAAGAAAAATTTAATATTTTTCTTTTTATTTTAACAAGGTAATAAATTTTATAAAACAACATTTTAAATAATAAAATAAATATATGATATAATTATATATATTAGGAGATAATAATGTTAGAAATGTTTTAAAATTAAAGAAAGGAAAATATATGAAAAAAATATTATTTGTATTATTATGTCTATTATTTACAGGATGCTCTAATAATAAAAATGTAGATGATAATAATGTAACAATATCTAATCCTATTATTGAAGTAAATTCAAAAGAAGAATTAGAAGATATTGTTGGATATAGTGTTCCATTATTAGATAAAGAAGTAGAGAATTTTTATGTAATTAAAGACATTAAACATGTAAGAATATACTATAAAGATGATTCAGTCTTTGAAATGGCTAAAGGAAATGATGATATTAGTGGAATATATGGGGCAATATTAGAAAAAGAAGAAAAAATTAATAATATTAATGTTAAATATTATACATATAATATAATCAATTATATTATATGGACTAGTAATGGTTATTCTTATTCTTATATGGATAATAAAGAATTAAATGTTAATGAAGTAAAGGAACTTGTTAGGTAGTATTTATTATGTTTAAGAGGATATAAATGAAATTTATAATTAAAAAAGAAATATTTATTAATGCAACTTTGCTTCACTTCAAATTTAAAATAATAGAGAACCATAATTTTGACAAATTATCAAAATGTAGTATTATATTTATATTGAGGTGTTGCTATGTTTGATAATTTTTGTTACTATTTTTTACTATTTATAATTTATTCTTTTATGGGATGGCTTATGGAAATAATTGATAATATAATCGTAAAACATAAAATAGTTAATAGAGGATTCTTACTAGGACCATATTGTCCTATATATGGATTCGGATGTTTATCGTTAATTTTTTTCTTGAGTAATTATAAAAGTGATCCAATTATATTATTTTTTATGGCTATAGTTATATGTTCAATATTAGAATATTCTACAAGTTATATAATGGAAAAACTATTTAAATTAAGATGGTGGGATTATACAGATAAAAAATTTAATATAAATGGAAGAATATGTGCAGAAACTATGATTCCATTTGGACTTTTAGGAACGCTTGTTATTTGTATTATTAATCCATTTTTTGAATCAATACTTAATAATATACCTACAAATATATTAAATAATATATCAATTATTTTGTTTGTAATATATTTTATTGATCAATTAATATCAATTTCAATAATATTTGGGTTTAAAGGAAAATTAATAACAAACGAAAAAGATAGTACAGAAGAAATAAAGAAAAAAGTAAAAGAAGTATTAAAAAATGGAAATTATTTCCACAAAAGACTTATTAATGCGTTTCCAAATATAATAAGTCCTAGAGAAAGACTTAAAAAATTACAATCAAAAATTAATAATGAAATAAAAAAATTTAAAAAGCATCGTTTTTTCTGATGTTTTTTTGTTATAATTAATAATAGGTGGTGACAATTATGGTTTACAATTTATTATTATTAATTATATTAATTGCTATAAATGGAATATTTTCGGCAAGTGAATTAGCTTTTTTAAAAATTAATAAATATGAATTAAAAAACAAAATTAAAATACATGATAAAAAAGCAATACAAATAAATAAAATATTATCTGATCAATCAGCTTTTTTATCAACTATACAAATATCTATTACACTAGCAGGTTTTTTAGCAAGTGCTTTTGCAGCTGATTATTTTGCCGACTATTTTTTACAAATAATTAATATTTCATTTATATCAAGTTCTACATTAAGAACTATATTAGTTATTATTATTACATTTATATTATCATATGTGACATTAATATTTGGTGAATTGGTACCTAAAAAAATAGCTATAAATAATCCATATAAAATAGCATGTTTATTTATAGGATTAATATCGTTTGTTAAAACATTTTTTAGCCCTTTAATAAAATTACTTACTTTATCAACAAATTTTATATGCAAAATATTTAAAATTAAAGAAAATGAAGATAAAATTACAGAAGATGAAATCAAAAAAATAATTTTATTAGGTAATACTGAAGGAGTTATTGAAGAAAAAGAAAAGGATTATATATTAAATATATTTAATTTTAATGATATAGAGGTAGGGAAGATAATGACCAAAAAAGAAGATGTTGTTATGATTAATATAAATGATGATATGAAAAATATTTTATCTACCATTAAAGAAAGTAAATATACAAGATTTCCAGTATATGATAAAAATGAAATAATAGGAATACTTAATGTAAAAGATTTCATTTTAAATTATAATGAATTAAAAGATTTAAGAAGTATTGTAAGAACAGTAAATAAATATGAATATACTGAAAAGATAGATGATGTTTTTAGAATGATGCAAAAAAATAATGAGTCTATTAGTTTAATATATAATAAAAAAGAAATGGTTGGAATAGTAACAATAGAAGACGCAATAGAAGAAATAGTAGGAAACATATTCGATGAATATGATGGAGAAAAAAAATATGAGCAAATTTAGTAAAAAAATAAAACAAAAATATAATGAATCAGGCAAGAATTCTTTAGCAGTATACTTACTTCTTAGATTACTTGTTATAATATGTGCAGTATCACAATTTTGGTTAGGTAATATAAATAATACTTTTTTGTGTTTTTTATCATTAATATTATTTACATTACCTACCTTTTTCGAGGAAAAATTAAAAATAGAATTACCAAGTTTACTTGAGTCAATTGTTTATATTTTTATTTTTTCAGCTGAAATATTAGGTGAAATAAATAACTTCTATATGAAAATACCATATTGGGATACAATATTACATACTCTAAATGGATTTTTATGTGCCGGAATTGGTTTTTCATTAGTTGATTTATTAAATAAAAATAGTAAAAAACTTAGTTTGAGTCCAATATATGTTTCAATAGTAGCATTTTGTTTTTCAATGACTGTTGGAACATGTTGGGAATTCTTTGAATTTTCAGGTGATATATTATTAAGAACTGATATGCAGAAAGATAGAATTGTAAAAAGTATATCTACCGTAAATCTAAATAAAGATAGAGTTAATAAGGCAGTAATAGTAAATGATATTGATAAAACAATAATTAAAACTAAAGATAATAAACAATATATTATTGAAGATGGATACCTAGATATTGGTATAATAGATACTATGAAAGATTTATTAGTTAACTTTATAGGTGCTATAGTATTTAGTATTTTTGGATATATTTACATTAAAAATAGAGATAAAAAAGTTTTTGTAACAAATTTTATTCCAAAAAAAATAGGTGATGACTAAACATCACTTTTTATTTGCATTTCTTTTAATATTTTATAATCTAAGTTTTTAATTAAATCAATATTATTTTTTGTAATTAGAACTTTATATGTAATATCTTCCATAAAACTTTTATCAATAATTTAATTTAATACTTACTAAATATCCATCTTCTAAAATTGCTAGTTTGGCTTGTTTAATACATTCAGAAGAAATCTTCGAATAAGCTCTAACTAATCCACCAGCACCTAATTTTATGCCACCAAAATATCTAACAACAACAATCAATACATGATTTAGATTATTTTGTTCAATAACATTTAAAATAGGCATACCGGCAGTTCCACCTGGTTCTCCATCGTCATTAAATCTTTTAGTATTATCAATAATATATGCATAACAATAATGTGTAGCATCTTTATATTCGTTTTTAATATTATTTAAAATATTATTTATATCTTCTATATTATCAACAGGCATCAAAATTCCTATAAATCTTGATTTATTAATGATAATTTCCGTTGTTACATTTTTTTTAATTGTGTACATAGTAATCACCAAAACAATTATATAATATAATAAAATATTTTACAAATATATGATATAATATTTATGGTGAATATATATGACGTGTGATTTAAAATATATACTATTAGTACAATTTATTGGCTTTGTTGCATTTTTTTATTTAGCTACAAGTGTATTTAGAAAGAAAAAAGAAGATGTATTAGCTTATCAAACAATTGCTAGTTTCTTTTTTACAGTACATTATTTATTTTTAGATGCTATGAGTGGGGCAATTTCTAGTATAATAGTAATGCTTAGAAATTTTGGATTTTATAAATTTGATAAACATCCTAATATAGTTGCAACAGTAATGATTTTAGCATTTCTACTAACAAGTATACTAACTTATGATGGAATATACTCATTACTTCCAACTTTTGGAGGAATACTTTATACATTATATATGAGAGGTTCAAAAAAAGATTTACTTGTTGGAGGAATTTATAATGCATCTAGTTGGGCAATATACAATTTTATAGCAGGAAGTTATGTTGGTGTATTTACAGAGGTAACTGTAATGTTTTCTAATATATTAGCTTTATATAAAAATAAAAGAAAACGAAAATAACAATCGGAGGGGATATTATGGATTATATTAAACAAAAATTAGCTCTAGTACCAAATAAACCTGGATGCTATCAAATGAAAAATAAAGATGGAATAATAATCTATGTAGGTAAGGCAAAAAAATTAAAAAACAGATTATCATCATATTTTAGAGGAACTCATACAGGTAAAACTAAAAAGTTAGTAAGCGAAATATCAGATTTTGAATATATAGTTGTTGAAAATGAAACTGAATCATTGGTATTAGAACTTAATCTAATTAAAAAATATGATCCTAAATATAATATCTTGCTTAGAGATGATAAAAGTTATCCATATATAGAATTAACAAATGAAGAGATACCTAAACTAAGTGTAGTTAGAAATGTTAATAGAAAAAGAAGTAATCGAACAAGATTATTCGGTCCTTATCCTAATGTTACAGCTGCTAGAACTATTGTAAATTTATTAAATAGAATTTATCCTTTAAGAAAATGTAATACATATAATAAAAAACCATGTTTATATTATCATATAGGTCAATGTCTAGGATATTGTAGTAAAACATATGATAAAGAAGAACTAAAGAATATGGAATCGGAAATTTTATCATTTTTACGTGGTAATGATAAAATATTAACAGATAAAATCAAAATTGCAATGAATGATGCTAGTAATAAATTAAATTTTGAAAAAGCAAAAGAATATAAAGAAATGTTAGATTATATCAATATACTTAATGAAAAACAAAAAGTAGAAATTAATGATACAAAAGATATAGATGTATTCGGTTACTATTTAGATAAATCATATTTGAGTATTCAAGTATTCTTTATAAGAGGTGGAAAAATATTAGAAAGACATTCTAAAATATATCCAATTATTGATGATGTAACTGATGAATTAAATAGATATATAGCTAAATTCTATGAAAAAGATATAATACCTCCAAAAGAAATATTAGTACCATCAATAGTTGATCCTAGTATTATTGAAAAAGTAACAAATATAAAAGTTGTTGTCCCAAGCAAAGGAACTAAGAAAAATTTAGTTGATATGGCATGTAATAATGCAAGTATTAGATTAAATGAAAAATTTGAATTAATAAAAAAAGATGAACAAAGAACAACAATTGCTAATGAAGAACTAAAAAATATTTTAAAACTAGACAAATTGGATAGAATTGAAATTTTTGATAACGCGCATTTATTTGGAACATATAATGTATCTGGAATGGTTGTTTATGTTGATGGTAAAGAATCAAAAAATGATTATCGTAAATATAAAATAAGTGTAGATAAAAATGATGATTATAACACTATGAGGGAAGTAATATATAGAAGATATTTTAGAGTTCTAAATGATAATTTAACTAAACCTGATTTAATACTTGTAGATGGTGGTAAAGGACAAATTAATGCTGCTACTGATATAATTAGTAGTCTGGGTTTAAACATTCCTGTAGCAGGTCTTAAAAAGGATGATAAACATGCTACAAATGCTCTTATTTATAATAATCAAATAATAGAAATAAATAAAAGAAGTAATCTATTTTATTATTTAGAAAGAATGCAAGATGAAGTACATAATTTTACAATTAATTATCATAAACAACTAAGAAGTAAAGGATCATTAGAAAGTATTTTAGAAAGTGTTTCCGGAATAGGTGAAGTTAGAAAAATTGAATTACTAAAAAAATATAAAACGATAACTAAGCTAAAAGAAGTAGATATAGAAGAACTGAAAAAAATATTACCAGAAAATGTTGCTAAAAATCTAAAAGAATTTTTAGAAAATTATTAGAGTTGTTAAGTGAGCCTAAATTTGTTATAATAACACCCAAACGGAGGTGTTTTATAATGAAATTAGATCAAAATGAAATACTTTCTCTATTATTCTTAAGCACTTCATTTGAAAAAGAAATTAATATGAAAGAAATAAATGAATTTCTTGATATATATGCAAAAAATGGTAATCATGATGATAAGTATTATTTTTATATGCCAATGCATGACGATTTCAACTTAGAATTATTTGAAGAAAATAAAGAAAATGGTAATTTTAAACTTACAAAAAATAATGAATTAGTACAAAATAAAATTAGAAAAATTGTTTTAAATGTCTTTAAAAGAGAAAATAATAAAGTAAGAACATTAAAAACAATGAATGAATATAATATGATTTATAAAAAAAGAAAGATGAGTGAAGAAAAAAATAATAGAAAAAGCATTAAAGAATTAATTTTTAAACGTAAATAATTTAAAAAACTCTTGTTAAATGTTATAATAAAACAAGAGTTTTTTTTTGGAGGTTTATATGAGCAAAATACATTTAATGGATGAAATATTAGCAAATAAAATTGCAGCGGGAGAAGTTGTTGAAAAATGTGTTTCAGTTGTAAAAGAATTAGTAGAAAATAGTATAGATGCTAAAGCAAGCATAATTAAAGTAGAACTTAAAGATGCAGGAACACAATTAATAAAAGTTACAGATAATGGAATTGGAATGGATGAAGAAGATTCTTTAATGGCATTTCAAAGACATGCTACAAGTAAAATAATAGATGAATCAGATTTATATAGAATAAGTACCTTAGGTTTCCGTGGTGAAGCATTACCATCTATTGCAAGTGTTTCTAATGTTACTTTAAAAACATGTTCAAAAAATATAGGTACAATAGTTAATATTAGTGGTGGTAAAGTATTAAGTGTAACAAAGGGTGATGCTAGAATCGGAACTATTATTGAAATAAAAAATTTATTTTATAATACACCTGCAAGATTAAAACATATAAAAAGTTTATATTCAGAACTTGCCAATATAACTGAATATATGAATAAAATTGCATTTTCACACCCAAATATAAAATTTACATTAACTAATAATGATAATAAAATATTAGAAACTGATGGAAGAGGAGACTTACTTAAAACTATTAAGGATATATATGGATTAGAAGTTGCAAAAAAAATGTATAAAGTAAAGTCTAATTTAGATGACTACGAAATTGAAGGATATATAAGTTATCCTAGTGTAAATAGAAGCAATAAAAATCATATGATTACCATTGTTAATGGGAGAGTAGTTAAGAATTATGATTTAAACAGAACAATAAACGATAGTTATCATTCTTATAAGCCAGATAATAGATATCCTATTGTAGTTTTAAAAATTAATGTCGACCCATCATTAATAGATGTAAATATTCATCCTACTAAAATGGATATAAAATTTAGTAAAATGAATGAATTATTAGATGAAATTAGTACTATGATAAAAAATACGATAGGTACTAAAAATCTAATACCTAAAGTAACAGCTCCAGTAGTAGAAAAAAAACATTATGAACAATTTGTTCTAGATTTTAATAAAAAAGAAGAAGTATACGAACAAGAATTATTTGTAAATGAAGACTTAACTATAAAAGAAGAAGTAGAAGATGAAAAAAAAGAATTAGAAGCAATGTATCCTGTTGGAATTGTACATGGAACATATATAATATGTCAAAATGAATTAGGAATGTATTTAATAGATCAACATGCTGCTAAAGAAAGAATTAATTATGAAATTTATAAAGAAAAACTAGGGAATCCAAAAAAAGATAGTTTACCACTTCTTTTTCCAATAACTATTGAATACCCATCAAATGAATTTATTATATTAAAAGAAAATTTTGAATTTATTAGAAGTTTAAATATTGATATTAATGAATTTGGTATTAATTCAATAATTATAAAAAGTCATCCTACATGGCTTCCTAAAGGACACGAAGAAGAAGCAATAAAAAAGATTTTAGATTTAATTATAAATATTGAGAAAAACTTTACAATTGAAAAATTTAATGAAAAATTAGCAACAACATTAGCATGCAAAATGAGTATAAAAGCAAATACTAATATTACAATAGAAGAAATGGAAAGACTTATAAGTGATCTAAGAAAATGTGATAATCCTTATAACTGTCCACATGGAAGACCTACTATAATTTTTTATTCTACTTATGAACTTGAAAAATTATTTAAAAGAAGTGGATTTGAAAATTTAGTATAGATACATCAATCGACAAAAATTTTCCAACTATTATGAAATAATATATATGGTGATAAAATGAAAGATTATTTAGTACCCATTGTATTATCAGTAATAGTTGGTTTTTTATGTGCTAAATTTATGTTTGATCAGTATGAATATAAAGGTAATATAAAATCAGTATTTAATAATACATCCAAAGTATATTTTATTCAAGCAGGAGTATATTCTAGCATGGATACAATGACAAAAAATATGGATAAATATGGTTATTACATCTATTCATTTAATGACGAATTATATCATTCATATGTAGGTATTTTAAAAAATAATGATAATGTTGATAAAATAAAAGGATATTATCAAAAGCTAGGATATGATATATATATGAAGGAAAAAAATATTGATAATGAAAAATTATTAATTGTATTAGAGCAATATAATAATTTATTATCTAATACAGATGATAATAATGTAATAAAAGCAATACTCGAGCAAACTTTAAAAGCATATGAAAAGGAGGAAAAAATTGAAAATTAAAGAATTACCTGTTCTTGATAGGCCAAGAGAAAGATTATTAGAAGTCGGAAGTAGTAATCTATCTAATGAGGAACTTTTATCAATAATAATTAAAACAGGAACTAAAAATAGAAGTTCAAAAGAAGTAGCTAATGAATTATTAAGTAAAATAAATAATATTAATGATTTAAGAAATATTGATTATAACACTTTAAAATCAATTAATGGAATAGGTTGTGTTAAAGCTATCGACATTCTAGCATGTATTGAATTAGGATCTAGAATAAATAAAACAATAATATCAATAAATAATATAAAATTTAATAATCCCAGTACTATATTTGAATATTATAAAGATTCTTTAGGATATATAAAACAAGAAAAATTTATATGCATATATTTAGATACTTCAAAAAAAATAATAAAAGAAAAACTGCTCTTTATAGGAACTATTACCCATAGTATGGTACAACCTCGAGAAATCTTTAAAGAGGCTTATTTATGTGATGCAACTTTTTTAATATTTGTACATAATCATCCAAGTGGTAATGTTATTCCTAGTAAAGATGATATAAATTTAACTTATCAACTAAGAAGTATTGCTAATTTATTTAATATAGGAATATTAGATCATATAATTATTACTAAAAATGGATATTATAGTTTTTATGAAAATGGTGATTTAAATGGTTAAAAAAATAATTATTTTTATTATTATTTTATTACTTCTTAATTTTATATTAAAGCAAGATTATATTTATTATTTAAGAGATTACTTATATGATACAAATAATAATGTAATTGTATTTAAAGAAGAAAATAATGCATTAAAAAAAGAAATAAAAGAATTAAAAAACTTATTAGAATTAAAAAATACTAATTATAAATTAAAATATGCTTCAGTAATCAGTAGAAATACAAAAGATTATTTTGAAGAAGTAATAATAGATGTTGGAAAAAAAGATGGTATAAAAGAAAATTTAGCAGTTATTACAAAAGATGGATTAATAGGTAAAATTATTAAAGTTACAAATAAAACTAGTACTGTAAGACTTATTACAAGTAGTAATATATATAATAAAATATCTGTAAATATAGAAGCAGATAATAAGAGTGTAACAGGTATAATAACTAGTTACGACAGTCTAACTAATTCTTTAACTATAGAGGGAATAACAGAAAATGTAAACATTCAAACAGGTAGTTTAGTTACTACAACAGGATTATCTGATATATATCCATCAGGCATATTAGTAGGAAGAGTTTCACGAGTTATGAAAGATAATTTTGATCTAGCTTATATTCTTAAAGTAGAACCAACAGAAAATTTAAGTAGTTTTCATTATGTAGCTGTTATAGTTAAATGATATTAATAATTTTTTTGCTAGATCTTTTCTTAAATAAATTTTATGAATCATTAATAATATTAAATTATATATATTTTACAAAAAGAAACTATATTAAATCTTTTTGTATAGGTTTATTATATGGAATAATCTATTCTGAACTTCCAATTATTTATGCTATAGCATTTTTATGTGTTACTATTTTATATGTAAATATTAATAATAAATATATATTTTTAATAAGTTTAATTTTATATAAAACTTTAATTTACTTTATTCTTCTTACTATAAATTATATTGATTTAAATATATATGAATTTGTATTATCAATTATATACTTTATAATTTTAAATATGATTACACACATTATTATAAAAAAAACTATAAAAAATAAATAACATATGATATAATTAAAATAGGTGAGTAGGATGAAAAAAGGATTTACTTTAATAGAATTATTAGCAGTAATACTTATATTAGGTATTATAACTCTTATAGCAATACCTAAAATAAGTGATGTAATAAAAGAATCAAAAACGAATAGTTATAAATTATCGAAAGATAATATTCTTAAAGCAATTCAAGATAAGTGTACAGTTGATAAGATAAATAACAAAGAAATTACAAGAATGTATACAATTGAAAATAATAAAATTACTCCTAAAATTGAGATAAATGGAGAAATTCCATTTACAGGAAAAATTTATGTATCAGATGATTGTGAAGTAAACATGAATATGTCTTATGAAAACTCAAGAATGATTCATATAAATGGTATAGAACAAGTGTTTGAAAAAAATGATAATAACGATATAGTAAAAGATGAAATTACTGAAAGGTTTATTTATAAAGGGTCAAATCCTGATAACTATATCCTTTTAGATAATGTATATTATCGTATTATATCTTATGAAACTGATGGAACTATTAAAGTTAAATTACATGTGCCAACAGATTGGGGTACTTTTGATGAAAGACTAAGTAGAAAAAATACTAGTAATTCTTATTGTAATAATACTAATAGTTGTAATATATATGGAAGTATAACAGGTACTGTTGAAAACGGAACAGCAAAGGGCGAAGTTGTTAGCAATTCTAGTGTAGCTAATAGAATGAATAATTTGTATAATTCATTTAGTGATGAATTAAAAAATGCAATTGTTTTGCATGAATTTAATATGGGAGGAGTACCAAAAAATTTTTCATATTGTAATGATTATGATAAATTGGATGAGTTAGAAAGTGCTATTAAATGGAAAGGTTATATTGGATTAATTACAATGAGTGATTTTTTCAAGGCCTCTTTAAATGATAAATGCGCAAGTGCATCAGAATTTAAAAACTATATGCTGAATGGAGAAATGTTTGCCTTTATGAATCCTGTACTTAATACTTATGATCAAATTCATGTATTTCATTGGGAAGGTACAGAAATGCCAAGAGCAGCTTATGCAAATGCTAATGGAGTTAATTTGTATCCGGTATTTTATTTAAGAAAGGGAACAAAATTATCTGGAGACGGAACAAAAAATAATCCTTTTAAATTATCGGCATAATTTATTAAAATCATTCATAGTATTATTTAGGTGATAAACTATGGATGATTCTATATATACTTTAAAAAGATATAATAAAAAGAAAAAAAAGAGATCATATAAATTGTTATATTTAATAATAATAGTATTATCTCTTTTAATATGCTTTAAAAAAGATAATACTTTAAAAGATAAATTTAAACAAAATTTTAATTTTGCAAAATTTAACAAATTATATGAAAGTATATTTGGAGAATTTTTGCCGGAAATAAGTAGTAATGAACAAGAAGTATTTAATGAAAAACTTGAATATAAAGATCCTAAAAAATATAAAGAAGGAGTAAAACTATCTGTTAAAAATAATTATTTAGTACCTGTACAAGAATCAGGATTGGTTGTTTTTATTGGTAAAAAAGAAGGTTATGGTAATACTATAATTGTTCAGCAAGTAAATGGTGTTGATTTATGGTATGGAAATATTAATAATTCGAATGTTAAATTATATGATTATATAGAAAAAGGGGAAATATTAGGAGATACACTTAATAATGATTTATATTTAGTATATAAAAAAGAAGGTAGTACAGTTAATTATGAAGAATATATTAAAAGTTAATGGCTTTTTCTATATTCTCTTTTTTATTAGTATATTAACTGGACAATTTAAGATGTATATAAATATTACTTTAATAACTTTATTTCATGAATTGGGTCATATATTTATGGGTTTAATATTTCACTATAAAATTGAACGTATTGTAATTGTGCCTTTTGGAGCTCTCACAGTCTTCAATAAACGAATTAATGAATATTTTATCAAGGATTTAATAATTACTATTGCAGGGCCTTTAAATCAAATATTATTGATACCTTTTTTAGACGATAATAAACTAAATATTTTATTACTATTTTTTAATCTTCTTCCAATTATTCCTTTAGATGGGTCTAAAATATTAAATTTAATATTAAATCTAATATTTCCATATAGATTAAGTTATAAAATAACATTTTATATTTCAATTACTCTTATATTATTATTCTTTAAATTTAATTTAACAATAATTATACTTATTATAATATACATAATAAATAATATTAAATATATTAAAAATATCAATTTTTTCTTTAATAAGTTCTTGTTTGAAAGATATTTATATGGTATAAAATATATTAGAGCAAGGACAATTTTTGGGTATAAACTTAAAAATATTAAAAGATTTCACAATAATGATTTCCTTATTAAAAATAAAATATTTAATGAAACTGAAATATTGTCAGATTTGTTTGACAATAAAAGGGTTTTATGGTAAAATCTTTAATTGTGTAGAGCCCTTACTCTACAACCGCACTGAATAGGTTTAAAACAATTGTTACCTTAAAGGCGAGTCTTAGAGAATGTTAGGAGGATAATATGAAAGCTATAATCGAAACAGGAGGAAAACAAGTTTTAGTTGAAAAAGGTTCAGTAATTTATGTTGAAAAATTAGATGCTGAAGCTGGAAGCGAAGTTGTTTTTGACAAAGTATTAATGGCAAATGGTGTTGTTGGACGCCCATATGTTGCAGGTGTTAAAGTTGTAGGTACTGTAATTAAACATGGTAAAAACAAAAAAATCAAAGTGTTTAAATACAATGCTAAGAAAAAATACCGTAAAACTCAAGGTCATCGTCAACCATATACAAAAGTGGAAATCACTGCTGTTAAATAGTTTATGATAAAGATAAACGTTATTAAAAATAATGATGCAGTAGAGAAAATATCAATTCTAGGTCATGCAGGTTATGATATCTATGGAAAAGATATTGTATGTGCTAGTGTATCAAGTATAGTAATTACTACAGTAAATGCTATATTAAGGTTTGATGATAAGGCTTTGACTTATGATCAATTAAAAGATGATTTAGAAATCACTATAAACACTCATAGTAGTGTAACGGATACTCTAATTAATAATATGTTAGAATTATTAAAAGAATTAGAGAAAAATTATAAGAAAAATATTAAAATTAATATATAGGGAGGTGTCCAAAAATGATGAAATTAATGGAATTAAATATTCAATTATTCGCTCATAAAAAAGGTCAAGGGTCAACTAAAAATGGACGTGACTCTATCGCTAAAAGACTTGGTGCTAAAGCTGCTGATGGAGAATATGTTAGTGGTGGATCTATTATTTACCGTCAACGTGGAACTAAAATTTATCCTGGTGTAAACTGTGGTATTGGTTCTGATGATACTGTATATGCTAAAGTTAGTGGATATGTTAAATTTGAACGTGTAGGTAAAGACAAAAAACAAGTTAGTGTTTATCCTGAAAGACACTAATACTAATTAAGATGATAAATATCATCTTTTTTTATTGAAAAAATACTAAATTTTTGTTATAATCATTTCGCAAGTTGAAAGAGGGTATACAATGAATACAGCACTTATTTTATTATGTGTGAAAATATTTTTTATTAGAATTTTAGATGTATCTTTAGGTACAATTAGAGCTATTATAACTGTAAAAGGTAAAGCTTCTAAGGCATCATTTGTTGGCTTTTTTGAAGTTTTAATTTGGTTTATTGTAGTTAGGGAGGCATTAAATACTCCTGAATCTAGTATTTTTATTGCTCTTGCTTATTCAGCTGGTTATGCAACAGGAACATTTATAGGAAGTTTATTGTGTAATAAATTTATTGATGGAAATTTAACAATTCAAGCTATACTAAGTAACAATGATGATAATATAGTTAACTCTATTAGAAAAGCAGGATATGCTGTATCTGTAATTGATGTAAAAGGATTAGACAGTGAACAACCTAAATATATGCTATTTATGGAAATAAACAAAAAACGTTTAACACATCTAAAGAAGCTTATTAAAGATTTAGATGAGAGAGCATTTATTGTTGTTAATGAAACAAAAATGGTTCATAATGGATACTTTAAATAGTGACAAAAGTCAATACATAGTGACTAATATATACAAAACAAAATTATCGTCGTAAGGCGATTTTTTTGAAATTGCTGTTATTTATAGTTATATTCCTAGATATTTTTTGTTATATTTAATTATTAATTTATTATATTGATTATTTAATCTTTTTAATTTTAAATCTACTAGATATAACTTTATTTTATAAATTAATGTTAACATTTTATTTTGTCCTTTCTTTTTATTTGTACTCGCCGTACAGGCATTACTTCTTTTATGAAAAAGAAGTAATCAAGAAATCAGGTGAGATTTGCTTATCCACTTTCTTATAAGAAAGTGGCAAAGAATTTTTGATATTTTTTTAAAACAGTGTATAATATTAAATGTGAACTGGGGAGTTTACACACTTAATATTTGAGGCATCGGATAGATTATTTTATCTATATCGTATGTCTCTTTTATTTTGTCTATTGGCGAATATCCTCTTGTTTTAATTACTGAATGAATATATTCATTCATATATTCAGATGTATATTTTATTAATGATTCATTATCTACAATATCATCCCAAGCTAAACAATCTCTTTCTATTGACCAATGAAATGATTCTACTTCACTATCAGCTGTACAATGACCAGGTATATTTAATTTATGTTTTTTAAAATTTTCTTCTACAAACTTAGTGAATGTTGATTTATCTGGTTCTTTACCTCTTGTCTTTAATAATCGATTTGTATTTTCTAAACCATTATCTGTTTGTATAGTTATTTTCTTTAAATCTAAACCTTTAAATTGTTTTAAAAATGGATATAATATTTCTTTTATTGCTTTAGTTGTATAATAAACTGATTTTTCATCACAATAACATACTATAGCAAGTCCTGTACATACATCTCTAAATGTTATTTGATATTTAACTTTTATACCTTGATAATTATTTTTAGAACTAGCAAAGTATTGTTTTAAATTATCTATATCTTTTAAATACTTTATATCTTCTTGTATTAATTCAAATGGTAGTAATTTCTTTTTCCAAGATATATCTCCTCCAGTAGAAGGATCATGTTTTCTATTTTTCTTTTTACCTACCGCTGCATTTATATATCGATTTATTGTTGCATCTGAATATTTTTTTATACCAGATGTTTTTCTGACATTTTTAACAGTTATATGTTTTTTCTTTTCCTTAGCATTTTTAGATACTTCACATATTTTATCGATATCTTCTTGGTTAATACGTTTAGGACTATTTTTAGGTTTTCTTGATTTATCGATTAAACCTTTTAATCCATAAGCAGCATATCTCTTACACCATTTCTTTATTGTATTTTTACTACAACTATAAAACTTAGCTGCTTTTTTTATTCCATTCTCATTTGCAAATCTTACCATTTCTAATCTTTTTTCGATTAGCAATTTTTCATTATCAATATTCATATACATTTCTTGATAACTTGACCACATAATTTCACCTCCAATCTATGAATGGTTATTATATACCAAATAACAAAAAATACATAATAACCTAGGGGTCACTATGTATTATAAAAAATTA
>JALERC010000060.1 GCA_022763805.1 Mycoplasmatota bacterium
CATTTTGCAGGGTTTAAAGCAGTTGGTGAAAGTGTTAGTAAACCTTTAATGTATTATAGAAATAATATTGATTCTACATTAAGTTTATGTGAAGTTATGAATGAATTTAATTGTAAAAAATTAGTTTTTTCTAGTAGTGCTACTGTATATGGTATACCTGAAAAATTACCTCTTGATGAAGATTGTCGTTTATCTACAACTAATCCTTATGGTTCAACAAAACTATATATTGAAGGTATTTTAAGAGATTTATATACTTCTGATAATGAGTGGAGTATTGCTATTTTAAGATATTTTAATCCAATAGGTGCTCATAAATCAGGATTAATTGGTGAGAATCCTAATGATATACCTAGTAACTTAATACCTTATATAGTTAAAGTAGCTAATAAAGAGTTACCAATACTATCGATATTTGGATCTGATTATGATACTCATGATGGTACTGGTGTTAGAGATTATATTCATGTTGTAGATCTTGCTTTAGGTCATATTAAAGCAATCGAAAAAGTATCTAATGGTACCGGATGTGATGCTTATAACTTAGGTACCGGTAATGGATATAGTGTACTTGATTTAGTTAATACATTTTCTCGTGTTAATAATGTTACAGTACCATATAAAATAGTTGATAGAAGACCTGGAGATATTGCTTCATGTTATGCTAATCCAGATTATGCATTAAAAAAATTAAATTGGAAAGCTCAAAAGGGTATAGAAGAAATGTGCAAAGATGCATGGAATTATGTTTCAAAACAGAAATAGGTGATATTATGAAAAAAGTTTTATTTATTTCTTCAACTGGTGGACATTTGTCGGAAATGTTACAATTAAAACCGATGTTTAAGAAATATGATTATCATATTGTTACAGAATATACTGATTCTACTAAGAATCTTAAAAATATTTATCCGAGTAAAGTAGATTATTTAGTTTTTGGTACTAAGGATCATTTATTTACATATATCTTTAAATTTGGGTTTAATATTTTAAAATCAATTTATTTATTTTTTAAAATTAGACCTCAATATATTGTAACAACAGGAACTCATACTGCAGTACCTATTTGTTATATTGCCAAATTTTTTGGATCTAAAGTTATATTTATAGAAACATTTGCTAATAGTGAAACTAAAACTTTATCAGGTAAACTTGTATATCCTATTGCTGATTTATTTATTGTTCAATGGAAAAGTATGCTTAAACTATATCCTAATGCTATTTATGGAGGTTGGATCTACTAATGATACTTGTTACGCTAGGAACACAAGATAAAAGTTTTAAAAGACTACTTGATGCTATACAAAATGAAATTGATAATGGAAATATTAAAGATAGGGTAGTAGTACAAAAAGGATATACAAACTTTGCATCTGATAATATGGAATTATTTGATTTAATTCCAATGGAAAAATTTGATGAATTAATTGATTCTTGTGATATATTAATCACACATGGGGGAGTAGGTTCTATTATTACGGGACTTAAGCATAATAAAAAAGTAATTGCTGCAGCAAGACTTGCTAAATATGGGGAACATACTAATGATCATCAATTACAAATTATTGATAATTTTAGTAAAGAAGGATATATTTTAGCCTTAGATGATTTTAGTAAATTAGGTGAATTACTTGAAAAATGTAAAACTTTCCAACCTAAAGAATATAATAGTAATACAAGTAAAATGATTAAAATTGTATCTAAATATATAGATAAAACAGAGTATAGATTTAATTATAAAGCATTATTTATTTTAATAGCTTTATTGATACTCATAATCCTATAGATTTGACATTTTACTTTAAATATGTTATTATTAATACATAAATTTGATTGGCGCATTATTCTAGTCAATAAGATTTATTATGAAGACGGGGGTAAAATACCGTTAAAGAGCATATCTGTGAAGCCTATGGTGCTTGCTTCTTACGCCCAGTTTGGGGTGAGTGCTGAAGGATAGAGTATTGGGCAACCGCAATGGCATGCGTAATTGACCCAGTATTCATGGAGACCTAATCTTGTGCAAAGTCTATACACAACAGTTGATGATAATGTACGACTTAGGATTGAACCTACTATGTGGCGAAAGCTATGAGTAGTGTAGCTTGTCTTGAGTGGGCTATGGGGAATAATTGATCCATTCTTAATTGTTTCTAGCTAAAATAATTAAGAAATCGCAATTTGAAACCATAACTGCAAAAAAGAATTAATAATAAATCAGTTGGGGAGGAAATCTCCTAGAGTGTATCAATCTAGTAGGATTGCAGTGTGTACTAAGTGGCAATCAAGCCATACGCCTCGGTAACGACGTATCTACTTCTTTAAAGGGGAACCGCAACTCTGGTAACGGAATGTAGAAGTAAGGAGAAATTCTGCTTGACCTAAGACACAAAGTTAACTACTAAATTGGCCAACGATTTGTTTATTTGTATTAAAAATGAAGAACACAAAGTGTTCTTTTTTTGTGATTCTATTACCTTTAAAAAAGATTTAAAATATAAAGAAGATGACAGAAAAGAATCATTAAAATATATTCTATCAGCATGTATTCTAGTTAATAAGCTTAATGTAAGTAATGAGTTTAAGAATGATGATTTAACATTGCAATTTGGTAAAATATATGATAAATATCAAGTTAAAGAAAGTATAAAAATAAGAATAAAAGAGAAATATGAAGATAATCATCATATTTTTTATAATAAAGCACTAAATTATTATTATAAATATATTTACATAAATCTTTTTATTTTAACTATTATATGATATACTAAAGTAGTATAGGAGATGAAAGAATAATAGATAAAATTAGTCTTATTGTTCAAATTTAAAATGATCAAAAATATTTAAAAAATGTTTTGATTCTATAATTAATCAAACTTAAAAAAATATATAAATATTACTAATAAATGACGGATTAAAAGATAACTCATTTACTCCAAATGTTGGTATAAAAAATCAATGGGAGATTATATTGTATTCATAGACTCAAATTATTGATTTGAATTAGATGCAATAGAAACAAAGTACAATATTTTTTAGGATAAAGATTTAGAAATCGTTCGCTTTTATTAACAAATAAATGGTATACCTCAAACTAGTTATACAAATGTAGAAGATTTTGAAAAAAATACTTTATTCAAAGAAGAAAAAAAATGGTTTTAGAATATAAAATTAATAGAATTAAAAACAAATTGAAAGGATTGGTAAAATGAGTCAGAAAAAACAATTTTATATTAATTTTTTAGCACAATTATTATATACTGCTGTAAATTTAAGTATTAATTTTTTCTTAGTACCTAAGATTATAAATAATATAAATGCTACAGCTTATGGATTTATTAGTTTATCTACAGATTTTGTTAATTACATTGGTTTAATTACAGTTGCATTAAATGCCTTATCTAGTAGATTTATAATTATAAATTACCATAAAAAAGAATACAAAAAAGCTAATGAATATTTCAATTCAACATTATTTGCCAATCTAACTATTGGCGGTTTTATTGCAATTGGATCATTCTTCTTTATAACATTTATTGATAGGATTTTAAATATTCCTGTAGATTTAGTAAATGATGTTAGAATTTTGTTTACGATGGTCATAATGAATTTCCTAACAGGGATGACATTATCTGTATTTCAAGTTTCAACCAATATATCAAATAAATTATATTTAAATAATATAGTAAATATAGTTTCACAAATTATAAGATGTATTATATTATTTACAGCTTATACATATTTACCTATGAATATATGGTATATAGGATTCTCACAATTTGTATGTGCAATTATATATAACACATCATCATATATATTCTGTAAAAAATTAACACCCGAAATTAAAATTAGTCCTAAATTTGTTCATATAAAAAAATGTGTTGAACTTACAAAAAATGGTATATGGAGTTTAATTTCTACAATAAGTTCGATGTTAACAAATGGATTGGATTTATTAATAACTAATTTATTAGTTGGTTCAGCATCTATGGGAATTCTATCAATTCCTAGAAGTATTTATTCAGTTATTTGTACTTTGTTTGAATCATTGGCAATAACATTTAATCCTAAAATTATATATAATGTGGCTAAAGAAAACATTAAAGATTTACAATATCAATTAGTATTTTCTTATAAATTTTTATCAATGTTTTCAAATACTATAATAGCGACATTTATTATATTAGGAATGAATTTCTTTGAGTTATGGGTTCCATCACAAGATGCAAATGTACTGGCTTTAATTGCCAAAATATCTGTACTAGATTTAATTATATCAATGCCAATGCAATCATTTAACCATATTTATACTGCATTTAATAAAATTAAATTTCCAGCAGTAGTTTCAATATTATTTAGTGTAGCAACATTAATTGTTGAATTTATTGGATTATCATTAACCAAATCTAATATTATAAAATTACTTTTTATATCTAGTACATCTTCATTTTTCTTAGGATTAAAATATTTAACCTTTACTCCAATATATTCGGCAAAATTATTGAATCTAAAAAAAACATTTTTTTATCCAATTATATTTAGAAATTTAATAGCATTTATTATATCTTTATCATTTGGGTATTTATTATATAATTTTATATCTATTGAAAGTTGGTTTACATTCTTTGTTGCCTGCTTATTTATAGCACCAGTAGCATCAATAATAACATTCTTAATTAATTTTAATAAAGATGAAAAAATGCGAGTTATTAAACTTTTCCAATCATTACTAAAAAAAACTAAAAACGTTTAGTTTTTTTTAATTTTTAACTATATATTCTTTTTTTTAACTATAAAATAATGTATAATTATAATGAAATAATAAGTTAGGAGTGTTTTCATGAAAACTGTTAAAGAAAAATTTAAAAAAATTTTTGGAGAAAGTGCTTTTGTATCAATAGTTAAAATAAAACGAAAATTGTTTAAATTAACATATCTTGAAAGAGAAAAAATTAGAATGTTTTGCAAAGCATTACAAGAGTCAAGAACAGAAAAATATCGTTCTTCTATTAAAAAAACTATTAAAGAAATAAGAAATAATAAAGGGAATGATTATGTTATTTTCCATAACCCAATGTTTTTAGGAGTAACTAGTGCAACCAAAGAGTTATTTGATTATTTAGTACCTGCTGGTGATATATATAGAAAAAAAGATATAAATTTAATAGTTAATACTATTTTAGAAAATGATATTAAAAAGGTTTATTTTAGTGCTTTTTGTTATAACTGGAAAAAAATTGTAATTAAACTTAAAAAAGCAAATCCAGATATTATTTGTAAAACATATTGGCATGGTTCTCATTCACAAATATTAGATACTTTTGGATGGAATCGAAATATGGAAATAATTGATTTACATAGAAAAGGTTATATTGATGAAATGGCTACTTGTAAGGAAAGCATTATCAAATTTTATGACGCTAATAATTTTAAATCAATTTTCTTAAGTAATAATGTTAATTTTGATGGATCGGATTACATTTCAAAAGAAAAAAATAAAAATATTAAATTAGGTGTATATTCAGCAAATACAGATTGGCGTAAAAACATGATGTGCCAAATAGGGGCAGCTAAACTAATTAAAAATGCTGTTGTTGATATGGTTCCTTTAAATCCTGAAGCCAAGAAATTAGCAGATTTAATTGGTATTAAAATGGAAGGATTAAAGAAACCAGTACCAAGAGAAGAAATACTTGCTAGAATGGCTAAAAATGATATTAATTTATATGGAACATTCTCTGAATGTGCTCCAATGGTACCACTTGAAAGTCTTGAAGTTGGTGTTCCATGTATTAGTGGAAATAATCATCATTTCTTTCAAAATACACCACTTGAAAAATATTTAATTTTAAATAATGAAACAGATATTGAAGAATTAAAAGAAAAAATTGAATTATGTATCAAAGAAAAAGAAACAATATTAAAACTTTATCAAGAATGGAAAATTCAAAATGATAAATTTACAAAAGATCAAGTAAAAAAATTTATAGGTGGTGATACTAATGAATAATTATTTATATATATCATCAAGAAAAAATTTCAGAGAATATTTAGAAGACAATTTTAATAATATTTACTTTATAAAATCAAATCCTTATCAATTTGAAATTAAAAAAATTATTAAAAAAATTAAAAAAGAAAATATTAAACAAGTAATTATAGAAGATTATTTTGTAGGAATTAAAGATTTTATAAATGTAATGAATCACAATAATGTAGATGTTAAAATGATTTGGACTAATGGTTTAGCAACATTAAATGAAGAAATTGAATTAGGAAATTTAATTGATGTAATGTCTTTAGTAGAAAGCAATAAAATTAAATCTATTGGATTTACTGAAGAAAATATATATTTAACTATGCAAGATAAGAAAAACGTACATAAAATTTCTTTAACTATTAATAGTAAAGATAAATTCAATAATTCATTTAAAAATGTTGGTATTATAGGTGAGTCAGATAATTGGCGAAGTAATATGTATAATCAATTATCTGCTATAAAATTATTAGATGGATATAGTGTTAATGGTTTATGCATTAAACGAATATTTAGAAGATTTTGTAAATTCTTTAACATTAATTTTAAAAATTATGGCAATAAATTTACTGTAAGTAATTTTAGAAATTTATTAAAGCAATCAGATGTAATTAGTTGTGTTGAATTCTCAAATTATTTAGACTTTTATGTTATGGATTCGTTTAATCATGGAATTCCATGTATCCTTGGAAATAATGTATTATTTTTTAAAGGTACTGAACTAGAAAAATTAGTGGTTGTTAAAAGTGATGATAACATAAATGAAATCGCAGAAAAAATTAATTATGTTATTAAAAATAAAAAACAAATAAATAAAATTTATGAAAATATCAAAAAACAATATGATGATGATTGCATTAAAACAATAGAAAAATTTATTAAGGAGTAATTATATGGAAAAAATTATTCATTACTGTTGGTTTGGACCAAAACCACTTGGAAAATTAGAAAAAAAATGTTTAAAAAGCTGGGAGAAATTCTTCCCGGATTATAAAATAATGAAATGGTCAGAAGAAAATGTAGATTTAGAAGAATGTGAATTTATTAAGGAAGCATATGCTCAAAAAAAATGGGCATATGTTGCTGATTATGCAAGAACTAAAGCTTTATATGAATATGGAGGTATTTATTTTGATACTGATATGGAAATTATTGCAGACATGAGTGAATTTATAGATAAAGGATTAGTTTTAGGACTTGAAGATTCAACACGTCCTAATGGTGCTGTAGTAATAGTAGATAAAAAACACAATAAATATATTAAAAAATTATTAGATAAATATAAGACAATGAAATTTAATGAGACAGGGGACTTATTTAATATTTGTATCCCTAAACAACTAGAATGGTTATTAGAACCATATGGTCTAGAGTTAGGATCTAATGAAGTTCAGGTATTAAATAAAGATATATTTATTTATCCTAGAGAATATTTTTATCCTCTAAGTTATGATATGCAAAACAATATATTTACTGAAAATACAAAAACCATTCACCACTTTAGTGCTAGTTGGACTAGCACAGGAGAAAAAATTGCAGTTTGGTTAAAAAGACATAAAATGGCATGGGCTGTTAAACCTGCTTGGACTATACATTATAAATATAGACGAATAAAAAAAAGATTACTTGGTGGAAAAAATGAAAAAAAATAAATATATATTAATTTTATTTTCATTTTTACTATCAATATCGTCTATATGTGGTTTACTTTTTAAAGATAGTGCACAAAAAAAACATAATATAGTTGTCGAAATAGAAAAAGAAAACAACAAGAATATTTATATTGAAACCTTAGATATTAATAATAACAATTATTTAGCTAATCAAAAATTCGATTATAATGAAAAAAAAGAAATATATACATTAAAAGAAAACAGCATAGAATTTACAGTAACTAATAATGATAATTATTTATTAAATATTCAAGATAAAAACATAAAAAATATTAATGTTTATGACAATGAAAAAGAAATAAATGTTTATTATGATGAAGAAAATCATTTATATAATATTTCACATTCTATAAACAAATATGAGATATTAAAACAACAATTTAATAAAACAAATTTAATTTTAATTTTATTCTTAGGAATAACATTTGCTGTTTTATATTATTTTATATTTTTATTCTTTAAGAATTTTGTTTCGAAACTATTTTGTAAAAAATTAAAAATATATGAAATATTTATTTTTGCAGGATTATTATTTATTTTATATTATCTTAATTTTTATTCATTACTTTCATTAATAGGATATCTATTTATACCAATACTTTTTGCTATAATGGGACTTACTTTATTACATTACGGAAAACAAAACAAATTATCTTTTGAATCTTCATACTTGTTTATGGCATTAGTGTTAAACATTACATTAGTATTCTTAATACCACCATTTCATATATTAGATGAAGATAATCACTATATTAAATCATACGATCATTTATTCTTGCTTGAAAAAAGTAATTTTGATCAAAATGGATATACTCATTTATCAAAAAATATACACGAGTTTAGATATAAATATTCTAATTTCAAATTTAATCTAATAAAATTAAATCCTATAGCTTATTATGATGATATGAACTTAAAAATCAATTATAAAGATTTAAACGGCGGTGCAGAACCATGTGGTACATATAGACATCATGTATTAGATTATATACCTTCAAATTTTGCAATGTTTCTATGTAAAAAATTAAATACTAACGTTTTATTAACAATTTTATTATCTCGATTTTTTAATGTAGTATTATCTGTTTTGATTGGATATTTTGCATTAAAAATAATGCCTAAATTTAAGAATTTATTATTTTTAATCATGACTTTTGCAATTACTTATCAATCATGTATTGGAATAAATCAAGACTGGATAAATACTCCGACATGCTTCTTATTTATAGCTTATATTTTTAATTTAATATTTAAAAAAGAACAAGTGAAAATAAAAGATTATATTATTTTGATTTTAATTGGAACTGTAATTGCTTTTTCAAAAACAGTATATACTCCAATAATATTGTTTGTATTAATGATAGATAATAAAAAATTTGAAAAGACTAAAATTAAACATGCTTTTGTTAATAAAATTCTTTTAATAATTACAGTTGCATTAATTACAGTTTTAGCATATAAATGGAATGCTATTTTTGCATCTGACAATAATACTACAGAACAGATTGTAATAAATAACAATTTCTATACAGTTAATGAAGCCTTAAATGACCCTGTAGAATTCATATTAATGTATTTTAGAACTATTAAAGCAAGATTAATTGAAGATACTTTAAAAGGTTTTATTGACGGTTTTGGATGGTATACAATATGGAATAATAAAATAATTAAATTATTTATGCTTATAACATATGTAGGATTAATTATTACACTACCATATGAAAAAATTAAAAATAGAGGAATTTTTAAATCATTATCATTATTTATATATACATCCATATGTTTACTAATTAGTGCTGCTTTATTATTTGGGTGGACTAAAACAGGAGCTAAAACTATTGACGGATTACAGCCAAGATATTTTATTCCAATTATATTTGGTCTTTATTTTATACTTAATAATAATATTTTTAAAATTTCAAAAATAGAAAATTATAATACATATTTTATATATGTAATATTTGGATTGAATTTTATTTCTTTTTTTGAAATAATATATAGATTATTTTAAACAATTTTACAAAAAATGAAGGTTTGCGTTCATTCATTGTAAAATAGTAAAATTAATTCATTACTTTAATAATATATACAATTATTGTATAATTAAATATAGAAGGTAATCACGGGTAAAGTAAAAATCATTATACCAATATATAATGCATATGAAACGATTGACAAATGTCTAGATAGTGTTATTAAACAAACCTATAAAGACATTGAAGTGATAATTATAAATGATGGCTCTAAGGATAATTCAATTAATAAAATAAATATGCTAAACAATATCAATATATTAAAGTTATTGATAAAAAGAATAAAGGAGTAGCAAACACAAGAGATCTCGGTATAAAAAAAAGCAACAGAGGATTATATCTTGTTTATTGATCAGATGATTATATAGCGGATGATTATGTTGAGCAATTTGTGGTATATATTATCTGGCTCTTTCGCTATATGCTAGTATATTATTAATTTATATGTTATTAAACAAAAAATATTAGTTATTGTTAACTCCTTGTTTGTTTAATACTTTATCATTATTGTCTATCGATTTAGTGCAAGATTTAAGGTGTGTATATATAAACTATATAACATTATTAATAGTAGGATTAATATTTATAGTTGAATATGATTTTAATAAATTTAATATATTATTAAATAAAATAGTTAAAAAGGCTTCTAAGTAGAAGTCTTTTTTGTAAATTATTAAAAAACAATGAAAAAGCCCTTATTATTATTGCTTTAAATTAATATTTTTTATATAATTATTATGTAATATCATTTTGTAAAGAACGTAGAAGAGAGTTGATTTTGATGTTTAATAAAAAGAAAAAAGTGTTATTGATTATTCCTGCTTATAATGAGGAAGAAAATATTTTAAAAACTTGTCAGTCAATAAAAAAATGTAATAAAGATATAGATTATATTATTATTAACGATGGCTCTAAAGATAAAACAGGAGAAATATGTGAAAAAAATAAACTTAATCATATAAATTTAGTTCATAATTTAGGTATTGGAGGAGCTGTGCAAACTGGGTATAAATATGCTTTTGAAAACGATTATGATATAGCTGTTCAATTTGATGGTGATGGACAGCATGATGTTAATTATGTTGAAGACATTATTAAACCAATAATAGATGGTAATGCAGATTTTGTTATCGGTTCAAGATTCGTAAAAGAATTAAGTGAATTTAAATCTACAGGTGCCAGAAGATTTGGTATTAAAATAATATCATTTTTTATTAAACTTTTTACAGGTACAAAAATTGCGGATACAACTAGTGGTTTTAGAGCTGTTAATAAGAAAATTATTGCTGAATTTGCTCAAAATTATCCAACTGAATATCCAGAACCTGTTTCTACAACCGAATTATTAAAAAAAGGATATAAAGTAGAAGAAGTAGCTGTAAAAATGAATGAACGTGAAGGTGGGGTTTCTTCTATTAGAGCATGGAAAAATGCTTACTATATGATAAATGTAATTCTATCTATCTTTATTGTAAGTATTAGGAGGTATAAATAATGAGTTTTAATTTACAATTAGTTTCATGTTTATTTATTTTTATAGTTTTAATATTAGTTGTTTGTATGTTAAGAGATGGGAGAATTAATATTAAATATGCCCTTGTCTGGATAGCTGCAATAACTGTACTTTTACTATTTTTAATATTCCCAAGTTTCTTTACTTGGTTAACTAAATTATTAGGATTTAATGTTGGATCTAATATGATTTTTGCTGGCTTAATAGCATTTCTTATGTTTATTAATATCATTTTAACTATAATTGTATCTAATCAAAATAATAAAATACGTTTATTAATTCAAGAAGTATCAATGTTAAAAGGAAAAATAAAGTGAAAACTATAGCGATTTTTTCTGGCTATCATTTACCTCATCTAGGAGGTATTGAAAGATATACTGATAATTTATCTAAAGAATTAGTAAAAAAAGGGTATAAGGTTATAATAATAAGTTCTGATTATCAATTTAATAGAGAGTACATAAAAGAGACTGAAGACATAACTTTCTTAAAAATTCCTGTTTATAAATTATTCGTTTCACGTTATCCTATTCCTAAATTAAATAGAAACTATAAAAAAATAATAGAAAAATTAAATGAATTTAAAATAGACGCGATTATAGTTAATACTAGATTTCATTTAACATCATTAGTAGGAGCTAAATATGGTAATAAAAATAAAATACCTGTTTTCTTAATAGAACACTGTTCTCAGCATTTAACTGTAGATAACAAGGTACTAGATTATTTTGGTTCTATATATGAACATTGTTTAACTAGTTATGTTAAAAGATTTGTAGACTATTATTATGGAGTTTCTAAAGAAGCTTGTAATTGGCAAAAACATTTTAAAATTAACTCTGATGGAGTTTGGTATAATTCTATAAAAGATTTTTCTAAAAACTATAAAATTAAAAAAGATGGTAGAAAAATAAATATTTTATATGCAGGTAGAATATTAAAACAAAAAGGTATTATCGAACTTGTTAATAGTTTTAATGAACTAACAAGTGATTATAATAATATTTATCTTCATATAGCAGGTGATGGAAATTTATTAGAAACTCTTAAATCTGAAAATAAGAATAAAAATATTAATTTTTATGGTAAATTAAATTTTAAAGATTTATGTAATTTATATGCTAAAACAGATATATTTGTATATGCTACCAATTGGCCTGAAGGCCTTCCAACAGGTATATTAGAAGCAGGAATTATGGATTGCGCTGTTATTTCATCACCACAAGGCGGTAATAAAGAGATTATTGAAGATAATAAGAATGGTATTATGATTAATGATCAAAATGAATTAACTGAAGCTTTAAAGAAATTAATTGATAATCCTGATATTAGATTACAATATGCTAACAATTTAAAGAAAAAAGTTTTAAATAATTTTGAATGGAGTAAAACATCAGAAAGAATTTTAAAAGATTTAAAGAAGGGTGTAAAAGAATATGAATAATATTAAAAAAGGGTTATAAATTAACTGAAGTACCTGTTAGTATGAATGAAAGGTAAGATGAAACATCTTTTATTAAAGAGTGAAAAAATGTATATTATATGATAAATGTTTGTTTATCAATACTAATGGTTAAAATAAGGAGGTATAAATAATGTCTGTTTCTTTAAGAATACTTTTACTTGTTTTTTCTATTGTTTTGGCTTTGTAACTACAGTTGTTGTTAAAAGGGGAAGGATGCTAATTAAGTATTCATTATTATGGTATTTTTCATCTTTAATTATATTTATTCTTGCAGTTTTTCCTTTTATAATTGAATGGGTAGCAGAGTTATTCGGTTTTATTACATTATCTGATTTAATTACTTCTGTTATGATAGGTATATTATTATTCTTAACAATGTCTCTTACCATTATAACTACTGGTCAAAACAAAAAAAAATCTTTTAATACAAGAGATATCTATGTTAAAAGAAAAAAATGATAGAAAATAGAGGTTAGATGTATATGAAAACAATAGCAATTTTTTGTGGATATGCTTTACCACATTTAGGTGGAATAGAAAGATATGTTGATAATTTATCTAAACAATTAGTTGGCTTAAAATATAGAGTAATAATTGTTAGTTCAAATTATGATAATTTTAAAACTATTGAGGAAAAAGATGGAATAATAAATCTAAGAGTACCTATACACGGTTTGTTTAAGGGAAGATATCCTTTAATTAACCATTTTAGTAAAGAGTACAAAAAAGTGATAAATGAACTTAACAAATATAAAATAGATAGAATAATTGTTAATACTAGATTCCATTTGACAACGTTGATGGGTGCAAAATATGGAAAGAAAAATAATATTCCAGTTTATTTGATAGAACATGGCTCAAATCATTTAAGTATTAGTAATAAGATATTAGATTGGTTTGGTGAAAAATATGAACATGCATTAACTAATAAGGTAAAAAAGTACGTTGATAAATATTATGGAGTATCTGAAGATGCATGTAAGTGGCAAAAACATTTTAAAATTAACTCAAATGGTGTATGGTATAATTCTATTAATAGATTTGACAAAGATATTAATATAAGGAAAAACAGTAAAAAAGTTACTATACTTTACGCTGGAAGAATTTTAAAAGAAAAAGGTATAGAAGATTTAATTATTGCTTTTAACAAATTAGAAAATAATGATATAGAATTATTAATCGCTGGTGATGGAAATTATTTAGGTTATTTAAAAAATAAGTATGAAAATGAAAAAATCAAATTTTTAGGAAAAACAAATTTTGATGAATTAATAAAGATATATTCTAAAGCTAATATTTTTGTCCATCCATCACATTATCCTGAAGGCCTTCCAACTTGCATTTTAGAAGCAGGGTTAATGAAATGTGCCGTAATAGCAACTCCAAATGGTGGAACTAGCTATTTTATTAATGGTAAAAATGGAATGGTTATTAAAACTCAAAATGAATTAGAAAAGTCTTTGAAAAAATTAGTTAACGATAAAGAATTAACAAAAAGAATGGGGGAAAAATTGCACGAAACTGTAGTTAATAATTTTACTTGGGAAGTTACTACTAAAAAGATATTAAATGATATGGATGTGTAAAAGATGAAAAATACAAATTTGAAAAAGAATTTTATTTGGAATACAATAGGAGTTATGACATTTTCATTAACTTCATTATTCTATACAATAATATTAATGAGGTTTTCAACATTAAAAATGACTGGTATCTTTTCTTTTGGTTTTACACTAGCTTGTACTACAACAGCACTTGCAGCATTGGGTGGAAGGACATATCAAGTTACTGATGTTAAAAATGAACTTTCTCCATTTACATATATAATATCAAAATTTTTTACTGTTTCTACTGTTTCGATATTTATTTTAATTTTTCTTTTATTTAGAGATTATTCATTTGAAAAATTTATTGTTGTATTTTTGTTATGCATTTTTAAATATTTAGAAGAATTATCTGATGTTTATTATGGAATAATGCAAAAAGAAGATAAATTATATTATGTTGGAATAATTCAATTTATAAAATCAATTGTAAATATAATTGTATTTTTGTTAACAATTATGTTTTTAAAAAATCTTATTGTATCAGTTATATCAATTGTGATGGTGAATTTTCTATTTTTACTTCTCTTAGAAATGCCGATAGCTAGAAAATTAAATAAATGGAATCATTCGACTAATAGGCAACAATTATTAAAATATTTTAAGGTTAATACTACGATATGTGTATTTACATTTTTAACAATGTGTCTTTCGAATGCCCCAAAATACGCAATAGATGTTTACTTAACAGATGAAATTCAAGCTGTTTTCGGTATAATAATTATGCCAGCAACTGTTATGATTTTGGTATGTAATTTTATTACAAATCCAATTTTAATTCAAATAGCTAATTTATATAATGACAAGAAAGTAAAAGATATTTTTAAATTATTTAAAAAAATTATTTTAATAATATTTTTAATAGGTATACTTGGTCTGATTGTTGCTTACTTCTTAGGAGTTCCATTTTTAAATATTATATATTCATCTAATTTTGATAAATATAAATTAGAATTAATGATTATAATACTTGGATCTATATTTTATGCTATATCAACGATATGTTCTAGTTTTTTAACTTCTATAAGAAAAATTTCAATTCAGTTATATATGAATATTATTTTTACCGTTATAGCCTTTATTATTAGTTTTCCACTTGTAAAAATATATGGGATTACCGGAGGTGCTATTTCATATTTAGCAGTAATGTTTATTAGAATGTTATGTTATATGATTATGACATTAAGAAAATTAAAAGGTAAGGTGTAAAAAATGAGTAAAAAAAAGTCAATTTATTATATAAGAAGCACATCGATAGTAAATGATTCACGTGCAACAAAAGAAATATTATCATTAATTAATAATGACTATGATGTAACAGTTATTGGATGGGACAGAGATAACAGAGTTGAGGATTATAATAATTTTAAAATTAATGATAAAAATGTGAAATCAATATTTTTTAAATATAAGAGTAAATATGGAATGTCATTAAGTACAATATGTGGTTTGATTAAGTTTCAATTTTGGCTAAAGAAGACTTTAAAGAAAAATGTAAAAAAAATGGATTATATTCATGCTTGTGACTTTGATTGTGGATATATGGCATCAAAAATTGCAAAAAAATATAACAAGAAAATAATATATGATATGTATGATTATTATTCTGATTCTAGAACCATGCCAAAAATATTAAAAAAATTTATCTCAACAAAAGAAAATGAAGTTATAAATAATTCTGATCTTTCTATAATTTGTGGGGAATGGAGGAAAAAACAAATATGTAAATCAAACCCTAAAAGGTTAATTGTTATTCATAATACTCCTAATATTGATTATAAAGAAACTAAGAGTATAATAAAAAGTAAGAACAAAAAAATTAAAGTATGTTATGTAGGCGTTTTACAAACAGATAGATTATTGCTAGAATTGTTAAATGAATTTAAAAAACATAAAGATTTAGAATTTCATGTTGGTGGATTTGGAATATATGAAAAAGAATTTTCAGAGGCATCAGCAAAGTATTCAAACATATTTTATTATGGTTCATTAAAATATAATCAGGTTTTAGAATTGGAATCCGCTTGTGATATTTTATTTGCTACTTATAATCCAATAATAGAAAATCATAGGTATTCGGCACCAAATAAAATATATGAAGCTATGGCACTTGGAAAACCTATAATAGTATGTAATAATACTGGTATAGATGAATTAGTAAAGAAAAATAATACTGGCTTTGTAATAGATTATAATGCCAAAGAGTTTTTTGATATCTTATATAAATTTAAGGATAACAAAAAAATACTTAATGATATATCAAAAAACACAAAGAGATTATATTCAGAAAAATATAATTGGAATACAATGGAAAAACGTTTAATTAATGAGTATCGAAAATTAGATGAAAGAGGTGATAAAAATGTCTAAAGAAAAGAATATTAAACCAATACTTACGGTATTGGTACCAGTTTATAATACTGAAAAATACATTGAAAAATGTTTATTGTCATTAGCTAATGAGAAATTAGTTGGTAAAATAGAAGTTATTGTTGTAAGTGATGGAAGCAAGGATAAATCAATAGAAATTGCAAAAAAAATTAGTAAAGAACATCAAGGAATATTCAAAATAATTGAGAAGGAAAACGGCGGTCATGGTTCAACGATAAATGTTGGTATAAATAAAGCAAAAGGAAAATATTTTAGAGTTCTAGATAGTGATGATTGGTTTGATGAAAAAGAATTTGTTAAATTCATTAATAGATTAGAAAAATGTGATTCAGATTTAGTTGTTACAGATTATAGTAAAGAATACATTAATGATGGGATAAGTGAAGATATAATATATAGAAACTTGAAAGATTCAAAAGAATATAGTTTTAATAAATTTGATTTAAAATTACTTGATTCTGATTTTTTTGCTATGGCAACTATAACTTATAAGACAGAAATATTGAAAAAAATTAAATTTCAATTACCAGAAAAGACTTTTTATGTAGATATGTTATATGACGTAATTCCAATATTAGAAGTTAGTACATTTACATATTATAAATGTAATATATATAAATATTTTATAGGTAGAATGGGGCAAAGTGTAAATACTAGTTCTTATGAGAAAAATCATTTAAATCATAATTTAGTAACGCATAAATTAATTGACTTTTACAGTGATAATGAAAAAAATATGACAGCTATAAAAAGAAAATATTTAAAAAATATTATTAATTCAGTAATTAATACAAATTATTCAATATATTGTATATTTTTTAAAAATAAAAAAGATGGTTATAAGAGAGCCAAAGATTTTGATGATTACCTAAAAAATAAATCATTAGAATTATATAATGAAACAAATAAATCGTATATAAAGATTTTTAGAAATAGTAAATTTATAATTAATTTATTAACACC
>JALERC010000071.1 GCA_022763805.1 Mycoplasmatota bacterium
TGTTTCAGTTGATAAAACATAACCTTTTGGTGCAATAACTTCTGTTAAAGTATATGTACCTTTTTCTAATTCAACATAATGAACTTCATTTGTAGAAACCCATCTGTCAATTTCTTTACCATTTGCATCTTTAATTACTAAAGTAGCTCCTGGTAATTCTTGTTTTGTTGTCATATCTTGTTTAGAGATAGCAACTTTATTTGGTTTTGTTTCTTGTTTTTCATTATAGAAAACTATTGAAGTCACAGTACCATCTTCTTTCACTTCGAATTCTTTTTTCTCAGTTGATAGAATATAACCATCAGGTGCTTGTGTTTCTTCTAAGTAGTATTTACCTGGTTTTAAGTTTTTAATTAGTTTTGGAGTAGTAGTAGATACCCAACTAATTATTTCTTTACCATTTAAATCTGTAATTCTTAATTTAGCACCAGCAATTTCTTCTTTGCTAGTAATATCTTTTTTAGAAATTTGAACTTTTGTTTCTTTAGATTTAGGTGCATTATACATAATTACAGTTGAAACTGTTCCATCTGCTTTTACTGTGAATTTAATACATTCAGTATATAATTCATATCCTTCTGGTGCAGCTGTTTCACATAATGTATAATTTCCTGCTTCTAACCCTTTAATATATTTTGGAGTGTTAGTTGAAACCCAACTAGCAACTTCTTTACCATTTGCATCTTTAATTACTAATTTAGCTCCTGGTAATTCTTTTTTTGTTGTAATATCTTGTTTAGATATTTTAACTTGTGTTTGAATTTTTTCTTTAGCTGCTTTTACTTTTATAGTAGCTTGTATAGATTCAGTTTCTGGATATGTTATACTTGGAACAATTTTTTGATATTTACTTGAACTTGGAGCATAAACATATGCAGTTTGTTTTGTAGCTTGTCCATTAACAGCAACTGAAACAGTTACAGATTGACCAGCTTGAATTGTAGATGCTGGAATTCTAGCATAAACTTTGCTTCCGTTTTTAACTTTATTAACTTTGTTTCCATTTGCATCAACGATTTCAGTATTAACATTTGCTGAACCACCAATTGTAAATTCAGCATTATTATTATTTGAACTTACTGTGATTTCATCAGATATAAAATATCTACCATCACTAGTTAATTTCATATTTGTATTACTTGCATTTAATGATACATTTAATTTTGTATTTGATTCATTATTAGCAGCTTTAGCTTTATTAACTAAATCCCAAACTGCATTATGAACATCATTGTTATTTTTAGGATTTGCTTGTCCTAAATATGTATAAATAGCAAGTTGTGTGATATAGTATTGTTTCATTTTTGAATCATTACCATAATCAGCTTTTGTACCTTTATAACCATTTGCTATTATGTAAGCAAGACCATTATCAACTTTTGTTGGATTAGTCATTGTAACTCCCATTGGGAATTGATTATGAAATTCAGTACAATACGCTAATGTTCCATCACTTGTGTATTTAACTGGAAAATAATAAGTACCACCATAATTAATTTTACCAATTGATGAAACTGTTATCGAACTAGGTACACTAGCAGCGTTAACTTGAACAATAGTTGTTAAAAATATAACTATACTAACTAATAATTTTGAAAATTTCTTTGTCATATATATCCCCCCTAATGACCATATTTGACAATATATATAATACACTTATCAAATTTTGATACAAGGTATCAAAATTAAAACCAAAGAGCAAGTAAATCAATAGGTGCTAATTTGGTTCTTATATATATCATACTTACAAATCACATATTTTTTGATTTGTGCCAATTATTATATCACAAAATTACTTTTTGTCAAATAGACCTTATTTTATAAAGCTTTTTACCCAAATTAATTTTGTTGAGATATACTATATCATATTTTTTATTTTGTGTCAAATTATACTCAAAATAAAAACAAGGTTTAATTTCCTTGTTTTGACATTAAATATTCTTTTAAAATTTTATATTCAATTACATCTAATTGTTCACCACTATTATATTTATTAAGTAAATTTTCACCATCTAATTTGATTGTTACATTATCTATAGTATCGATTGTAGGTCTATTTTCAAGTTTAGAAATTAAACTTTCATCTTTTTTGACTTCAACAGGAACAAAACAATTTAATAATGCATCATCAGATAAAGATTCAAATAATGGTATTCTATAAGATTCTTCTTTTGTTTCTTCTACTTTTTTAGGCTCAAATAAATTATTAAATATTTCTTTAATATTAAATTTTGGAATATTTATTTTAGTATCTTTTTCAATTACTTTAGTTTGTTCAACTTCTGGAATAAATAATTTAGAATCATTATCTTCAAATGTTGTACTTAATGTATCTTTAATATTTGATTTATTATCTACTTTTTCTAAGTTATTATTTTCAACTTCAACTTGATCAACTAAAATATTAGGAATTATAACTTTAGTATCTTCAACTTTTTTAGATTCAAATAGCTTATTAAATGATTCAATTATTGTATTTAATTTATTTTCTTTATGAGTTTCTTCTTTTGTTTCTTCTATTTGATTAATTATTTGTGGTTCATTAACTAAAATATTAGGTACTTCAACTTCATTTTCTTCTATTATATTCTCATATTCATTGGTAATAGTATCATTTGAAACATCAACTTTTTTAATCTCAAATAAATTACTAAGTTTATTTTTAAGATTAAATGATTTATTTGTTTTCTCATTTATTTCTTGATTTGATATGGAAGTATCTATGTATGAATCATCTATTTTAGATACTGCATCAGAAATTATAGATTGTTCATTTTTTTCTACTTTAACTGGTTCAATAGATTCTAAATATTCACTTGGTTTTTGAAAAAATATACCTGTATAATCATATGTATCATAAGAAACTTTATTTTCTTTTGGTACATAATTATGTTCATATGAATTGTATTTAGGTGATTCATATACTAAATCACAATTTATAGGAATTTCAATTTTTTCAGGTTCTTTAATTTCTTCTTTTACAATTTTTTCTTCAGGCATAGATTTCTCTACAATTCTAATTAATGCTACCACAAACAACCATGCTGTATACATTCCACTAGATAATTCTATTAAAGTAAGTAAATCTTTATTGCTATATACAGTTAATGTTTCATAAACATCTATTTTGTTCTTTATAATAGTTTCTAAAATTAATATAAATAGAAAGTCAATTACTACAGTGGTAAATACGTTTGCTACTTTATATGATGTAGTCATTTTTTTCTTTAATAAACCAATTATTAAAGCAATATTAACTGTAATAATGATTATCGTATAAATAGCAATATTTGGAAAATAAATTGCAGTAAATATTTCTTCAACTAAATTATCCGAAATTTTTATTAAATAATTACAATATCTAATACCAATAAAAATCATAACAGAAATCCAAATAACTATAAGTAATTTTTCTCTTATTTTTTTAGTTGTTTTTAAGTCAAGAAACATCATTGTTATTAATATAATACCTATTATAAAACTAACAATAAAAAGAGGAGATGTTTTTATAATGCTAAATAGAATTCCAATTTTTTCAAACAGTGAATAATTTTGCATTTTATCATCTCCTTTTCTATATGTTCTTACTAATTAATTCTGCTATATAAATTGTTTGATGTGCTTCATCATCTTTAGTACATGTTACTAGAGTCAATGTTGTTTTATTGTTGTCTCTATATATGCCTATTTGTCCTGTTTTAACTTGTAAATATATATTTGTGATTTTATATACATATTTAACTCCTTGATAAGTTACATAGGCATAATCTCCTTTATTAAGTAAATATAAATCTTTAAAATAACTAACATAAGAGTTGCCTGAATGTGCAGCTAATATGAAATTACCATTATTTACATCTGGCATATCAGATGTTTCTACAATTTGAACGTTTTTACTTACATCATTATCTGGAGAACTTGGAGTAACAAATCCTTTTCTTAGATTGATCTTAGGTATTTCTATATAACCTATATAATATTCTTCATAAGGTTTTTCTTGCTCAATAGGACCTTCAATTATTTCTTTTTCTTCTTCAGGTATTGACGAAGAAGAAGACTCAGCGTCTTCTTCTACATTTTTAACCTCATCAGATAAAGCATATAACTTAAAATTCATTTCAGAAAATACTTTATCTTTTTTCTTGGATAAATAGTTCATTGATAGTAAATAGATACTAGCAAATAATAATAAATACCCAAATATCAAATTTTTCTTACGTTTATTATAATCTTGCATTTGTTAAAACAGTTTTTAATCCGTAAGCAATACCTAATAATCCAACTAAGTAAACTAAGATAGATACACTTGATGAAGTAATAGGTACTTTAACAGCTTTAGTATTATACATAATTACTTCTGTAACAACTGTTTCATCTTCAGATACTGTAAATGTAACTACTTCGTCTGATAATAAATATCCGTCTGGAGCAGATACTTCATTTAATGTATAAGTACCTGGTTGTAATTCAAATTCTGTTGCAGTATCGTTAGATACGAATCTATGTAATTCTTCACCATTTTCATTTTTAATTACTAAAGTAGCTCCTGCTACTGCAGCTTTTGTATCTCTATCTAATTTAAATACTTTTGTTTTATAAGATTTTTTAACTTCTTCTTTTTGTTCTTTAGTATTATACATTACTACTTTTGTAATTGATCCATCTGCTTTTACAGTGAAATCAACACATTCTGTTGCAAGCACATATCCATCTGGTGCTTGAGTTTCGCATAATGTATATTTTCCAGCTTCTAATCCTTCAATATATTTAGGTTCAGTAGTAGATACCCAAGTATTTACAACTTCGCCTTTACTATTTTTAATTACTAAAGTAGCTCCTGGTAATTCTTCTTTTGTTGTGATATCTTGTTTTGAAATTTGAACTTTAGTTACTACTTTTTTAGGTGTATTGTAGAATACAACACTTGTAGTTTTATTTTCTTCTTTTAATTCAATATCTATAGTAGCTGTTGATAATTCATATCCATTTGGTGCTTTAATTTCACTTAATGTATATTTTCCAGCTTTAAGATTACTAAATACTTTTTCTTCAGTAGTTGTAGTCCATTCTTCTACTACTTTTCCACTTTCGTCTTTAAGTACTAATACAGCTCCAGCTACATTCTTTTTAGTTTCGCTATCCTTTTTAACAATAGCTAATTTAGGTTGTTTAACTTCTTCTTTTTTAGGTGTGTTATACATAACAACTTTAGTAGTTGTTCCATCTGCTTTTACTGTGAATTTAATACATTCAGTATATAATTCATATCCAGCAGGTGCGGCTGTTTCACATAATGTATAATCTCCAGCAGTTAATCCTGTGATTTGTTTTGCAGTAGTTCCACTTGTCCATGAAATTACTTCTTTACCATTTGCATCTTTAATTACTAATTTAGCTCCTGGTAATTCTTTTTTAGTTGTAATATCTTGTTTTGATATTACTACTGTAGTTTTCTTAACTTCTTCTTTTTTAGGTGTATTATACATAACAACTTTAGTAGTTGTTCCATCTGCTTTTACTGTGAATTTAATACATTCAGTATATAATTCATATCCAGCAGGTGCAGCTGTTTCACATAATGTATAATCTCCAGCAGTTAATCCTGTGATTTGTTTTGCAGTAGTTCCACTTGTCCATGAAATTATTTCTTTGCCATTTG
>JALERC010000011.1 GCA_022763805.1 Mycoplasmatota bacterium
TCTGATGTTTCTTCAATAATTCCTACTATTGTTTGAACTATTGTTAAAACAAAAAATGCAGATGCTCCTACTACTAATCTTTTAATAAATAATTTTTGTTTCTTAGATATAACATCTTGATTTTTTCCTGACACTGCTTTAACTAAATCAAGCATTCCATAAAATATTAAACAAATTGGAACAACAAATTGTAATAACTTAAAAAACATACTTGATATAGTAAGTAATCCTGTAGGAACCGAAATTCCACCACATTTTGTATAATCTGCTAAATTGTATCCACTATTTAAATATAAACATATAGAAACTAATAAAATAAATATAAAATTTAAGTATAACTTTTTTTTCATAGTATTTCACCTAAGATAATTATATCATAAATAAAACATGTTATAAACATGTTTTATTTTTGAAAATTATCTACTGCATTTAATACTTTTTTAGTAAAGATTATTCCTCCAACAATAGAAACTAATATTCCTACAATTAAGAATATATTAATAAATAAATTGTTTGATTGTTCTTTAATTTTTTCTGGGTATTTGTCTTTTTGAACAAGTAATTTAATATCAACATCTGATGCATTAGATGAATCAATTTTCCATCTATATACTCCTTCTTTTTCATCATAATCAGTTGAATTATGTTTAGGAACCATATTATTTGTTTTTACAGTTATATTTACATCATCAAATTTATATTTACATTTAAATTCTCCTCTAAATACAAACATATAATATGAACTAGTTTCCTCAACTTTATATTTTTCAAAACATGACTGCATTGTTCTTGCATTTTTTATAGGATGTTCTTTATCATATGAATAGTTGAAATTATAAACATCACCATAATTATCAGCTCTAGCACTCATATCATAATATGGATTATCAAGTCCGCCAACAACTGCTAAATTGTCAACTTTTGTATACTCTAGAAATTTACTTCTATCATCAGAATCCATTGAATAAGGAAGTGAAATATCTACATTTTCTACTACTTTATCATCTGAAATATTTAATTCATAATCACAACTACATCCTGTCAATAAAATTGTAAACATAAATAATAAAATTATTTTTTTCATAAATTCACCTACTATTTACTAACTAGAACAGCTGAACCTGTTCTCCTTCCAAAATTATTAGCACTTGTGCCATCTTTAAATAATAAGTCGAAATGATAAACACCGTTTTGAATATTGATGGCTCCCCCTCTATCTGTTACAACATAAGGACGTCCTACATAATCTTGATAACCTGAACCATCAATACTTTTAATCCACATTATACTAGCATATGGTACACTTGAAGGTGCAGCACAAGTTTGCTTTGAAGTTTGTAATTTATGACCTTTACTATCATAGTATCCTCCTTCCATAGCATTATTATATGGATAATATGCAGTAAATAAAGCTTTAACTTCAGTACCACTAGGTTGTTCTTTAACAACTGTACCTTGTACTGGCGCAGTATCATTAGGATTACTTCCTGTACCATATTTACTTAAATCAGCTGTACCAATTACTGTTGTTCCAGAAGGATTGTTAGAAGAACTATTTTGATTACTACTATTGTCAGGTTTATTACTATTATCTTTTCCGTAGGCATTTTCTTTTAATTTATAACCATTAAATGAATCACTTCCACTTGATAATTGATTATCTGATGGAAATTCTGGATTATTAGGAGATACTGCACTTCCGCAACCCGCAGTACCCAAAGTTAAACACTTAGCACATGATGAAAGTTGGGTAGAATCACTTGCCATATTTACTACTAACGTAACAAAGGAAACAATTAGGAATGTAGCACCTGCAGCAACTAATCTTTTTATAAATAATTTTTGTTTTTTTAAAATATCATCTTGATTTTTACCTGCTGTAGCTTTAGCAAAATCTATACTTCCAAGAATTATAACTATTATAGGAACAACAATTTGTAATAATAGAATTAAAATATGTACAACATCTACTACTCCAGTTGGAAATGCTACTCCTCCACAATTAACATAATTACCGGCAAGATTTTGTCCTGAATTATTTGCAATAATTAGGTTATATACTAATCCTGCAAATAACGAAAATGAAACTTTCTTTTTCATAACAAATACCTCCATTAACTGTATTTAGTATATCATAAAAAAAACACCCTGTTAAGAGTGTATTATAGGCATCCTTTGATGTAATTATATATTTTAGTATACCCACTTTTATTATAATGTATATTATCTTGATAATCATTATCATTTAACGAAACACTTGCTGTATCACAAATTTTTAGATTTGATATATTAGCACTATTAAGATCATTTTTCAACTTGGAATTAAATGAATTAATCGCTTGTTTAGTAACATATTGAGTGTCTGTTCTAATATCACTTACTGTAGCAATAATAACATTATGATTTTTCCATGAACCATTTGCAAGTTCTTTATATTTACTAATATATTTATCGATATTACTTAAATCATTAATACCTAACCAAACAACAATATTTTGTTTTGAACTACCAAGTTTTCCGTTTACAGCACTAATAGCTGTACTGTTAAACCAAGCATAACCTTGTGAACCACAAGATACACTAAAAGCATTTGAACATAAACTATATCCTGCATTTTTACCGGTAGAACATGAATATGAAGTATTACTATTACCACACATTCCTACTGTTCTCGAATCTCCTACTATTATTGTTCCGGCATTAGAATTTGTATTATTATTACTTGCATTATTTTTTTCTTTATCTTCATAAGCATCATCTCTTAATCCTGGCTGAATAAATCCTTCATCGGGATTATAATAATTATTATTTTCTTCAGGATATTCCGGATTATTAGGTGCTTGTGCACTAGAACATGCTTTCGAACCTCTTACAATACATGTAACACATGATGCGTTAGTTTGATTAGAATCAGATGTAAATCCAACTATCATTTGTACTAATGTTGTAACTACAAATACCATTGCTCCTGCAGTTAATCTTCTTATGAATGTTTTTTTATGTTTATCCATCTCATTTATAGTAGCAGTAACAGCTTTCATATAATCTATCATACCTAAAACAATAATTACTAAAGGTGTTACTATTTGAAGTATTAGGAAAATAGTATGTGCTGTATCTATAGCCATTTTTGGAAATGCTGAACCCCCACAACTAATGTATTCTGTAGCAAGTCCCTTAGTACTATTATTTGCTAGAAATACACTATATAATGTAATAAAAAGCAATTTCTTTTTCATGATAATTCCTCCAATTAATATAATTATAACATAAATTAAAAAAACTATTAACAAAATTGCTAATAGTTTAATGTATATATATGATTAATTTGTGATAATGTCTTAAGTGTTAACTTGCGAAAATGTCTCACTGTTATATAATATGTCACTGAGGTGACAAAATGAGAAAGGTAGAACTAAGAATGAATGAACAAGAAAAATACGAAGTTATCAAAGAACTAGTTGACCATAATGGCAACAAAAATAGAGCTAGTAAAAAGCTCGGTTTATCTAGAAGACAAGTTGATCGTCTTATTATTAAATATAAGGAGAATGGAAAATCTGCATTTATACATGGCAACCGCTTAAAGAAACCTGTTAATGCTTTAGATAATTCAATCTCCGAAGATATTATACTATTATATAAGAATAAATA
>JALERC010000039.1 GCA_022763805.1 Mycoplasmatota bacterium
TTTTATAAAAATGATGATAAATTTGCGATTGAGTTTAGGCAAATTATATCAGGGGTTATCAGATCCATTTTTATGACGGCCTAGCTCTTTTCTTTTTATTGTTCTAGTTTTAGAATGTGAGGATTTAGTCCTATATAACAAGCGTGATGAGAAAATATGAAGTACAAAGAGTTCAATCGTTTGAAAGGAAGTATGCTTATGCAAAATGTTTTAGCTATAGATGTAGCTAAAGGTAAAAGTATGGTAACTCTAATTAGTTCTTGTGGTGAAGTTCTAATTGAACCATATGAAATTAATCATTCTATCAATGGCTTTAATAATTTACTTAATAGAATTAATAATCTTAAATTAAAAAATATTTCTGTAATAATGGAATCTACTGGTATATATCATAGACCTATAGAAAGATTCTTTTTAGAAAATAATTTTAAAGTTTATACAATAAATGCTTTATATTCAAAAATGTATAAAAGAAATTTAAGAAAAACCAAAACTGATAAGTTAGATTGTATTTCTTTATCGGAATTATTTTTTACTAATGATTTCAAACAATATATTAGACCAGATGATATATATCTAAATATGAATGCTCTATCTAGACAATATTTTGCTTTAGATGAGTTATGCTCTAATCTTAAAAACAGATATAAAAATTTAGTTTATTTATGTTTTCCTGAATATGAAATGTTATTTAAAAAAGAAGCCATATACAGTGATATCGCGTTATCTTTTATAAGTGATTATCCTCATGCAGATATAATTGCTAATACAAGAATAGATTGTTTACAAAATTATTTTAAAAATAATAATTTTAGATATTGGAAAAGAAAAGCAACGTTAATTAAAGAAGCAGCAAAATTATCTTATCCATCAGTATCAAAAGATAATGAAATTGTTTACGACTTATCTCAAATGGCAATTTTAATTAAAAATTGTCAATGTGAAATAAATAAAATCAAATTAAAATTAATTGAATATGGAAAACAAACAAAATATTTTGATAAAATTAATTCTATTTTTGGAATTGGAGATTTTACTACATCAATTATAATTGCAGAACTTGGAGATATTAATAGATTTAATAATATTAAAGAAATAACTGCTTATTGTGGATTAGATCCTTCAATTAAACAATCTGGTAAAACAATTGATATTCATGGGCCAATTTCAAAATCTGGAAATAAATATATGAGAAAATTATTATTTATATGTTGTTTAAATATAGTAAGATTATCATCTAAATGTAATGTTCAAAATGATATAGAAATTTATTACAGAAAAAAACGTAATGAAGGTAAACATCATTACGCAGCAATCATTGCATGCACAACTAAACTTCTCCGACAAATTTTAGCTTTGTGTAAGCAATTAGATAATCAGTAATCATCACCACTTGATTACTACTATAGTATATACCAAATAACACATTATTATCAAAATTTTTAAAAATTTGATAATTTCGTGTGTTTTTAGTATGCCTATAATATCATAAAAAATTATAGTTGACAAATCTTAGAATGTCATATTTTTTTATTTTTTTAATATAATAATTTGGGTGATAGAATGAGAAGATTAATATTTCTTTTAAAGAATTATTATAGAGTTAATAAAAAGTATTTTGTTTTTATTACAATTATTTTTTTTATTGCTATTATGTCTGGTTCTATTTTTACTCTTACTTTAAATGATACAGATACTAATATTGTTTCGGAATTTTTTAGTAATTATTTAGAAAATATAAATAAAATAAATTATATTAATTCGTTTGTTAATTCATTAATTAGTAATATATTTGTTGTGATGATTATTTGGTTATTATCATATTCTATTATCGGTCTGCCTATAATTATTCTTATTTTCTTCTATAAGAGTTTTATTATAGGTTTTTCTATTTCTGGAATCATTATTAATTATAAAATTAAGGGTTTACTTATGGCATTTTTATATATTTTTCCGCATCAAATATTGTTTATTTTAGCTCTTTTGTATCTTCTAGTATTTTCAGTCATTATGTCTATTAATCTTTTTTATGCAGTATTTAAACATGAAAATATTAGGTTTAGTAGTAATAATAATTTAATAATTATATTTACAAGTATCATTACTTTATTGTGTTCTATTTACGACTCATTTATGCTTCCATTAATTATGAAATTTATGATATAATTTATAATAGGTGGTAGTATGAAAAAATTTTTATTTACTTTAATATTGATATTTATGTTTATTATGAATGCTAATGCATTAGAGTCAGATTATAAGATTAATTCTTATGATATTAATATTAGTATTAATGAAAATAATACGATGCATATAATCGAATATATCGATGTTAATTTTAAGAAACCAACAACTTTTTTTAATAAAAAGATTAAAACAGTAATTACTGATGGAAAAAATTATAAGGGATATGCTAAAGTAAACAATATTGAAATGAATAATGAATTTAATGTTGAACGTAATAAAGGATATATAAATTATAAAATAGGTAATGAATATAAACCTAAAACTGGTAATTCTAAATATATTCTTGAATATGATTATTCGTTAAGTTCAGATGAATATATTGGTTTTGATAGATTTTATCTAGATTTATTAGATAATACTTGGAATTCTGACATTGATAATTTTACTTTTAAAATTAAATTCCCAAAGGATTTTGATAAAACTAAAGTTACATTTAATCAATATAATAATATGGTTTATGATATTGCAAATAACACTATTACAGGTAGATATGCAAGTATTATAAAACCATTAGGTAAAATAACAATTGATGTTAAATTACCGGATAAATATTTTACTAATTATATTAATTTACTTGATATTTTAAGATTTGTAATACCAATTTTATGTATTATTATTGCTCTTATTGTTTGGCTCAAATATGGAAAAGATGATCATTCTAATTCTTTAATAAGATATCATGCTCCAGATGGTATAAATAGTCTTCAAGCATCTTATCTTTTATCAGATAATATTACTAATAAAAGTATTGTTTCGCTTCTTTTAATGTTTTGTTATAAAGGTTATATAAGAATTATAGAAAATAAGCACGATTTTGAAATTGAAAAATTAAAAGAATATGATGGTAATGATTTATGCGAAAAAATATTTTTCAAAGGTTTATTTTTATATGGTAATAAAATTAATAAAAACGATTTAAATTATTCATTTTATAAATATATAGAAGATATTAAAAATGTTTTTAGAGACAAAAAAATAAAGTCTAAATTTTATTTAAAAAGTTCAATAAAAAAGAGTATAATTCATCTTTTATTAATAGTTATAATTTTTTTATTTTCAATTATTATTCCATTTATTAAATATGTAGGATTTAATAATGAATTATTATTTCCACTTATTGCTTTTTTAATTATCCTATTTATTAATAAAGATGATAATTGTAAAGTAAAAGCTGCTTTAACTAATTTAGCTTGTCTTTTTGGTTCTTTACCTATATTAATTACATTATCTTATTCATATGATATACCTTATTTAAAATATTCTATTATCTTATCAATTGTATCTATGATATTTGTTTATATATTATATATTAATATGAAAAAGAAAAACGAAGATACAGCCAAAATATACAGCGAATTGAAAGGGTTAAAAAGATTTATTATGTTTGCTAACACTGATGATATTAATAAATTAGTTAATGAAAATCCTGATTATTTTTATGAAATCTTACCATATGCTTATTCTTTTAATTTAACTGATGAATGGACTAGCAAATTTAAAAATTTAGCGATACCTGAACCTGAATGGTATTCTAGTTATAAAATATTTACTCATAAGAGTATAGATCATTTTATAAATAATATGATGGTCAAAATATATAATGTTATGTCTAATTGTCCGAAAAAATTTAGATTTACTAGATTTGGTCATGATAAACATGTTTAGCATTGCTAAACATGTTTTATTATGATATTATAAAAATAGAAAGGGTGGTAGAATGAAGTGCATTTTATTATGCGCAGGATATGCAACTAGATTATTTCCTTTAACAGAAAATTTTCCAAAAGCTTTGTTAGAAATAGAGGAAGGTAAACCTTTACTTGATTATATCTTAGATGAAGTTAATAGTGTTTCAGTTATTGATGAAATTTATGTAGTAACAAATGATAGATATGCTAGTCATTTTGAAAAATGGGCTAATTTAAAAAATAACCCTAAAAAAATAACAGTAATTAATGATCATACTACTAATAATGATGATAGATTGGGTGCTATTGGAGATATTAAATTTACAATGGATACTATGAATATTGATGATGATACTATTATTATTGCTGGAGATAATTTGTTTGATTATAAATTAAATGATGTAATTGATTTTTATAATAAACATAAAAAACCAGTTGCAGTTACTAAAGTAATTGATGATATTAATTTACTAAAGAGATTTGCTGTTGCTACATTAGATGAGTCTGATAGAATAATTGAATTAGTTGAAAAACCTGAAGAACCAAAAAGTAATGTTGGTGTTTATGCTACATATATATATCCTCGTGACGTTATGAAAGATATTAATAAGTATTTAAGTGAGGGTAATAATCCTGATGCTCCTGGTTATTTCTTAGAATATGTTGTAAGACATCATGATACATATGCTTATAAATTTATTGGTAATTGTTATGATGTTGGTACTCATGATTCTTTAAAATTAGTTCGAGAATTATACAATAAATAATTGTTTTTATAAATAATTAATAGTATAATATAAGTATAATAAGGAGGTTAATATGAAGAAGATTGCAACTTTATTAATTGCAGCAGTTCTTTGTTTTGGTGTTGCTGGATGTGAAAAAGCAGAACAAAAAGGAGAAGCTAAATATATTGAAGGGACATATACTGCAGAAATTGAAGATGATTATAATAATGAAGGGAATATTGCTAGTGCTAAAGTAGTAGTTGATAAAGATGGTAAGATTGAATCAATTTATTTAGATACAACTTATAAAACTAAAGATGGTAAAGAAACTACTAAAAAAGCACTTGGTAATGATTATAATATGAAAACTTATAATCCAAGTGCTGCTGGTGAATGGTTTGAACAAGTTGAAAAACTTGAAAATGCAATCGTTGAAAATCAAGGTGTTGATTTTATTGAATTAAAAGAAGATGATACTACAGACGCTGTAAGCGGATGTACTATTAAAGTCAATGCACTTGTTGCAGCTGCTGAAAAAGCTATAAGTGATGCAAGAAATCCAAAAGCTGAATAGTTTAACTATTCAGTTTTTTTGTTGATAAATAAGGCTTTCAAGTTGATTTTTTTTTAAAATGTGTTATAATATACACCATTATTAGTGCTTTAGGAGGTGATTTTATGAAGAAGGATACAAGAACTGTTCTTGAATTTCTTATCGTTTTTATTGCGATTGTTTCTATTGAATGTGCAGATATTCAACTAAAACTTGATAATAGAAGAATAATAAAAAAAGACAAGATTGTTGGGCATGCTCTTGTTGTATCTGAAAATAAAATCACTGAATATGTTGCAAATGCACAAATTGTTAATGGAACATCAGCTATTGTAGCAAATGCCGTTGTTACTAAAGAAGATATTGAAAAAGCTAAAAATGAAAAGAAAGAAGAACCGGTAGAAGTTCCTCAATCTAATGGTGTTGCAACTCCAGGTTGGGCTTGGCCTACACAACCTGGTTGGAACATTAGTTCTAATTATGGTTATAGATTTGATCCATTTACTGGTTCATATGATTTCCATGGTGCATTAGATATTTATGGTCCTGGTCATGGTTCAGCTATTTATGCAGCAAATAATGGAACAATTTACACTAAGGGATGGACTAGAAGTTATGGTAATTATTATATCATTAACCATAATAATGGATATTTTACATTATATGCTCATATGAGTGGATTTGTATATGGTATTGAAGTTGGTACGAATGTTTATAAAGGGCAACATATTGGATATATGGGTATGACAGGTTCTGCTACTGGACCACACCTTCATTTTGAATCTTGGGTAGGAATTCCTTGGGGTGGAGGATACATGGTAAATCCTTGGACTTTATATTAAGAATATATTTCATATATTCTTTTTATGTGTTAAAATAAAATTTACATGAAAGGAGAATAATATGAAAATTAAATTTTTCAGAAGAGCATTTGAAAAACATGAAACAAAAAAATTATGTAAAAAACAAGAAATGATTGCAATGCTTACTAGAGAATATACTAAAGAAGATCTTTATTTACTAAAATCATATTATGTAGATTTATTTAAATTTACTTTAGCATTAGATCCTTTAAAAGATTTATCTACTATAACTGAATCAGAACTTAAAAGAGAAATTCTATATAAAAAACGTGCTCAATTTACTAAAGAAGAATTTCAAAATATTTCAAGAAAAATAGTCTAATTATAGACTATTTTTGTGTTATAATGTTAATAGGTGATAGTATGAGAAAAAAAGGGTTTACATTAGTTGAATTACTTGCATCTATTGTACTTCTAGGAATAATAATAGCAATTGCAGTTCCAAGATATAATAAATATATTGCAAAAAGTAAAAAAAATACTTTTAGAGAAACATTATCTGGTCTTTATAGAAGTGTAGAAATTTATGTTGCAGAACATCCTGAAAAATCTTTTACTGAATATACTAATATTTTTAGTATCGATATTGATGCTGAAAATCTTAATAAGATTAAATCTGGACGTTTTATTGTTGAAAACGGAGTTTTATATTTCGAAGACATTTCTAATGGTGATTTTTGTGGTAGGGGACGTAAAGATAATTTTGAGATTATAGAAGGTGCATGTTCATAAAAAAAACAGATTATTCTGTTTTTTTTATGATATTACGTAAATATTATAAGTTACACCTTGTTGGAAATTGTTCCAATGTCCACCTTTAATCGGACTGTTAGGATGTATCATTCCTGGTGCTCCTGATGTTGATGATCTTTTATAAAAGTTAAAGCCTACACCTGGACATTCGGAAGCTAATCTATTTCTTAATGATTGAATTGAAGCATCAGAATTACCAATAGTTAGATATGTATCATCTATGAATACTCTAAATGTTTGTGCAGGTCCACCAGATAAACCAATGTTTACATATGTACCATTTACAACGCTCATACCACTTGAAACACTTTGTCTTAACGCTGTATTTTTTGCTGCATTATTATATCCTACATAATAGAATGTACAATTTAATCCAATACTTCTACATTGTCCTTGTATAGCATCTCTAGATTTACCAATAAAATATGGAACAACTATTGCAGCACCTTGAGATACTTTAACAATTAGTTTATCTTTTGCTGGATCTATTTTATCTCCTTCTTTAAAGTTAACTGATATAATATTTCCTTTAGATACTTCTTTACTATAATCATATGATTCTTCCACTGATACTCCATTATTACTAGCCCAACTTCTTAGTGATGCTAGACTATCAAATTTAGGAATTATAACAGGTCCTAATGAAGTTATAACGATTATTTTTGTCCCTTCGCATATTGAGACTCCTGCTTCATAGTTAATACCAATTAGACCACCTTTTTTTACAGATACGTGATGTTTTTCTACAAATTCTATTCGTAAATTGTTTTTTGATACCCATTCAACTACATCATCACTTGTTCTAGCTGCAAAATCGGGTACTTTTATTTCTTTACCATCTGAAATAGTTAAAACAACTTTGTCACGTCCTGGTTTTACTTTAGTTTTTGCTTTTATATCTTGGTTTAAAACATAGTCTTTTTTAACTTTACTTGAAAATTCTCTTTTTAACTCATAACTTATACCATTTCTTTTTAAGTATAATGTTGCTTCAAATAATGACATGTTTTTTAAATTTTTAAGTTCGATTTCTGGTAGATCTTCAGCTCTACCTAATGAAACAGTAAAATCAACTTTAGTATTTCTTTTAATTTCACCTTTAGTACTTTGACTAATTATAACGTCTTTTTCTACGTCGTTACTAACAGAAAAATTAATATTAACATTATTCATATGATTTTTCTTAACAAATTTTATTACTTCGTCTACTTTAAGTCCTACATAGTCTGTTAGAATTAATTCTTTATCATAATTAGGACCACTAGAAACTACAACTGAAAGTTTTTTTATTGTCTTTACAATTGTGTCTGGTTTGACACTTTGACTAATAATATATCCTTCTTTTATATTATCACTATATTCATAGTTTTGTTTAAGTTCAATTTTATTATCATTAGTAAAGTCGAGTACTTTTACTAATGAAACATTAGTAAAGTCTTGTAACACTTTTAATGTTGGTACTTTTAATATATTAGTACTTACAAATAAATTAAATCCTAAAAATAACGATAGAGTAATAGCTGTAAATACTACCATTATATCTCTTTTTTTAGTTTTTTCTTTATTTACAAATGCTGATATTGCAAAGAGAAGTGCTAGAAGTAAAAATCCTCCATTAACTATTTTTTGGAAATAATCAACTTTTTTAAGAGAATCAATTACATAATATATATAATAACCAACTCCTGCAAATCCTGTTAATGATATCATAATTTCAGGTATTTCGTTTTTCTTTTGTTTTTTTTCTTTTTTAGGTTTTTCTAATTCAACTTCAAAATCGTCTTGTTCTTCTTCTATTATTTTCTTTTTCATATACTCACCCTAGTATAATTATATCTTATTTTGCATTAAAAATAAACATTTAATTTTTTTTTAAAATATATACCAAAAATTTAAAAAATATGTTAATATAAATAAGAAAAAAATTTCGGAGGTATATATGAAGATTTTAATTATTAACCATTTTCCATTAGAGGGTTCTGGTAGTGGAGTTTATGCTCAAAATATTGCAATTAGTCTAATGAAGAAAGGACATGATGTAACAGTTATAATGCCTGCGAATACTACAAATTATTTAAAAATAGATGGTATTAAAATGCATCCTGTATTCTTTAAAAAAGAAGAAGTTATTGAAGGACAATTGGATTTTAATTTTCCATGTTTTACAACACACCCAGAAAGTATTCAAAGTTTTTATGATTTAAATGATTCACAAATCAATGAATATGTTTCAGCATTTAAACGTGCTATTGATGAAGAAATAAAAGAAAATAAACCTGATGTTATTCATGCTCAACACATTTGGATTTTAGCTAGTCTTGCTGTAGATACTGGAATTAAAACTGTAATAACAGCTCATGGTACAGATATAATTGGTCATCAAAAAGATGATAGATTTCATAAATATACAAAAAATGCTGTTTCTAAGTCTAAAAAAATTATTACTATCTCTAAAGATAATAAAAAATTAGTAAAAGATATTTTTGGTGTAGATAGTAAAAAAATAGAATTAATGCCTAATGGATATAATCCTTCTAAATTCTATATTGATGATGTAGATAAAAAAACTGTATTAAGTAAATATGGAATAGAAAAAGATTACAAGCATATTGTTTCATTTGCGGGTAAACTTACACAAATTAAAGGAATAGATGTATTATTACGTGCTAATAAAATATATGATAATGATGACACTTTAACATTACTTGCAGGTAATGGTGAATTATATGAAGAACTAAATAATTTAAAAGATGAATTAGGTTTAAAAAATACATATTTTATTGGTAATCAAAATCATGATGATTTAAGATGCATTTATAATATTGCTGATGTATCAATAGTTCCATCAAGAGTTGAAGGATTTGGATTAGTAGCTATTGAAGCACTTGCATGTGGTACTCCAGTTATTACATCAGATCAAGGTGGATTACCAGAAATAGTTAATGATCAAGTTGGTATGATTTTTAAATCAGAAGATTATCATGAACTAGCATCACATATAAAAGAAATTTTAAATAAAGAATATGATAAAAAAAGTATTAATAAATACGTACTTTCAAAGTATTCACAAGATTCGTTAATAAATAAATTAATAAAACTATATGAATAATATAGTTTTTTTTGGTATAATTAATAATAGGTGATAACATGATAAAGAAAATATTATTAATTATTATATCTTTTTCTATTTTATTAGCTATATCTTTTATAGCTATTAATAAATTTCATGCTGTAAGAGAATTTAGGCGTACAGCAAGTAAAATAACTGTCAATATTTCAAAAACATTTAAAATAAAAGAAATTAAAAGTCATTATAGTAAACTAGTAAAAACGGATAAAATAACTAAGTTATATAAAAAAATAGATGGTAAATTTAAAGAGTGTGGTTATCTAGGACCTAATGTAGAATTAGAGTTAGATAAAATAAATATAGATGAAACTACACAATTATTTAAAGTAAAATCTTTAGATGAGGAATATTATGTTAATTATAAATATTTATCTAAAATAGATAAACTAAGTGAATATGATGATAGATACAAAAATTATATTCCATTTGATGAAAATATAATTACTGATAATGATACATCATTTTATGATTCTGATAATAAATTAGTATATTCTTTTAATAAATCTTTTAATTTACCAATATTAGTTAAAGATGATAAATTTTATCATGTTATTTATAATAATAGATTATTAAAAATAAAAAGAACAGATGTAGTTAATACTGTATATAACTATAATTCTAGTGTTGAAAAAGAAACAGCTATTCCTACTATTTTATATCATTTTATATATGATGAGAATAAAGAAAAATGTAATGAAATAATATGTCATAAAATGAGTGAAGTGCAAAAAAATATTGATATGCTTAAAAGAAATAATTATTTTAGTGTTACAATGGATGAGTTTGAAAAATTTATTGATGGTAATATTAATCTACCTAAAAATAGTATTTTGATTACTATCGATGATGGTGGATATGCATATAATGCTAAAAAAATATTTACAGAAAATAAAATTAATGCTACTCTATTTGTAGTATCTTCATGGTTTAATCCTCATGAATTTGAATCAGAATACTTAGAAGTTCATTCTCATAGTGATAATCTTCATATAACAGGTGTATGTCCAATGGGTGGACAGGGTGGACCAATTCAATGTCTTGATCGTAGTACTCTTCTTGCAGATCTTAAAACTAGTCGTGAGAAAACTAATAATACAATTGCTTTTTCTTACCCATTTTACGATTATAATGAGTATTCTATTAGTGTTTTAAAAGAGGCTGGCTTTAGACTTGGTTTTGGTGGTTTATATGCTGGTGGTTATTATCAAACACATGTAGGTTATGATAAGTTTAGAATTCCTAGAATTACTATTTTAAGTAGTACTACAACAAAAGATTTAGAAGATGCAATTAGATAGGAAGATTTTATGAATTATGCAATTATTTTAGCAGGAGGAGTAGGTTCTAGAATGAATGCTCCAATTCCTAAACAATTTTTAGTTATTGGTAATAAACCTATTTTAATACATACTATAGAAGAATTTAAAAAAAATTCTAATATTGATTATATAATAGTTGTATGTATTGAATCATGGGTTGATGAGGCTAGAAAACTTGTAAATACATATTTTAAAAATAGTGATATAAAGGTTATTTCTGGAGGAAATAATAGAACAGATAGTGTATTAAAAGGACTAAATTATATTAATTCTAATTATGGAATTAATGATGACGATATTGTTTTAACACATGATTCTGTTAGACCTTTTATTACACAAGATATAATTAACAATAATATTAATGAATGTATTAAACACGGTGGTGTAACAACAGCAGTTAAAGCTGTTGATACTATTCTTATTTGTGATAATAACAAGATAGTTAATGTTCCTGTTAGGGATACTATGTTTCATGCACAAACTCCACAAACTTTTAAAGCAAAAGACTTATATGAATTAATAAAAAAAGAAGATGATTTAAGTTTATTTACTGATTTATGTGGATTATATTTAAAACATAATAAAGAAGTATATATAGTAAATGGAGTACAAAATAATTTTAAAATTACAACAAGAGAAGATTTAGATTGTGCTAACAATATATTAATATAACTTGGTTTTTCCAAGTTTTTTTGTTATAATTTTTATAGAAAGAAGATGATTTTATGAAAATTTTAGTAACTGGTGGCACTGGTTTTATTGGAAGCCATACTGTTTGCGAATTATTAGATTTAAATTATGAAGTAGTTATTATTGATAATTTTTCTAATTCTAAACCTGATGTTTTAAATAAAATATTTGAAATTACAGGTAAAAAACCAAAATTTTATGAAGGAGATGTATGTGATAAAAACATTTTAAATCAAATATTTAAAGAAAACGATATTGATGCTGTAATCCATTTTGCAGGGTTTAAAGCAGTTGGTGAAAGTGTTAGTAAACCTTTAATGTATTATAGAAATAATATTGATTCTACATTAAGTTTATGTGAAGTTATGAATGAATTTAATTGTAAAAAATTAGTTTTTTCTAGTAGTGCT
>JALERC010000055.1 GCA_022763805.1 Mycoplasmatota bacterium
CAAACCAAATAAAGTATGATATATTTATATTGCTTCGAAAGAAAATTAGAGGCATTATAAACATGGCGATGTAGCTCAGCTGGCTAGAGCATCCGGTTCATACCCGGCAGGTCGAGAGTTCGAATCTCCCCGTCGCTACCATAAGGAAATCTGCTCGTACTTTTCGAGTTTTAATAAATAACTAATTCAGAAATGAATTAGTTTTTTTGTGTTTAAAAAACTATCCTACAATGTTTTAGATGATAATGACATTAAATATTTAAAATTAAGTAAAGAAAAAAATGGAATTATAGACATTTTCCTAAAACAATGATATTATATTAGCCACTAACAAGGGGGAATCTTATGAAATATTCTAATAAACTTCTAATTATCTTGACAAAAGAGTGTAATAGAAATTGTGCTTTTTGCATAGATAGACCTAATCGTAAATACTATAAAGATTATAAACCTTTTATAGATTTAGAAACTGTAAAAAATATATTAAAATTTGCAAAGGAAAATGATATCAAAACTATTGCTCTTAATGGTGGAGAACCAACTCTACATCCTCAAGTAGTTGAAATTGCTAAAATGGTTAAAGAGGCAGGTTTTTTTACAAAGATATTTACAAATTATGATTTTCCAGAAGTAGTAAAAAAACTAGATGGTATTATAGATATAATTAGAATATCATATTATGGACCTATGCAATTACCAAATCAAAAAGACTTTAAATCAAAAATAACTTTAAAAATAATGTTAACAAAAGAAACATTTCCAACACTTCAAAGCCTAATAGATTTTGTTAATGAGCATAGAAAAGATTTTTATGATATAAAGATTCATACACTTATGCAAAATAATGATTATAGTATAAATGCACAAGTTGATTATCTAGATTCTTTAAATGAACAATATCCTTTAAAAAGGAATGAAAAAGGAGATTATTATCACGATTTTATGGGATTTCAAATTGAAAGAGAAGATTTACCTAATATAGATTATGATATTGAGCAAAGACTATATAAAGCCCATATGGATGGAACTATATCACATTATTTTGAAGAAGATCATTATGAAATTGGAGGATTAGATCAAGATTCGCCATATACAAAAATTTTAAGAGCACATCGTAATGCTAAGTATAGAGAAAATGTAAAACAGGCATATGAAAATTGTTGCTTGGATTTTGATAATTTTGATAAATATTTACCACAAAAAAATCAAGAAGAAAAAGGTTATAGTCTAGTAAAGAAAAAAAAGAATTAAACAAATAAAAAGATGAATACGAACTTTAATTATTTCTGTTTTCATCTTTTTTTCAATTTGAATAAAAAATAAATATAGTTTATAATAGTCATTATTGTTTAAATAAATATTATTTTTTAATATATAATATATAACCAAGGGGGATCGCCTATGAATGAAAATGTAAAAAATATAATAAGCTATATAAACAAAAATTTATATAATAATATTAAAATTTCAGACATCGAAAATGAATTTCACTATAACAAACATTACATTATGCGCCTATTTAAAAAAGAAACAGGTCTAACAATTACTGATTATATGAATCAAGTAAAAATACTTAACAGTCTTTCCCAACTATCTAAAACAAACGACCTGATTCTTAAAGTAGCATTAGATAATGGATTCAATTCCCAAGAGTATTATTGTGAAATATTTTATAAAGTTATGAATCAAACACCCTCAAACTATCGTAAGATCTCCCAAAATATAAAAAGTACTAAAATTAATGAATTAAAAGACATTAAAGAGGAAATACTAAGAATAAAAGATTACAAAGTACTTACATTAAATAAACCTAAATAGGTTTATTTTTTGTATATATTGATAAAATATGGAGTATTACCTGCTAAAAATGTATTATAAATATTAAATAGTTTGGAAATAAAAAAATGTAAAATTACACTATTATTCGAACAATGTTTGAATTTTTTTTATAGAAATAATTTATTTTTTTTGATATAATTTATAGTAGGGTGATAATAATGAGTGATACAAAAGTATATATAATTAGACACTCAGAAACTTTAAAAGATAATTTGGGTGTTTATATATCAACAGATACAAGACAAGAAATAAATGAGAAATGTATTTTAAGTAAAACGGGAGAAGAATTAGCAAGTAAATTAGATTTGGATTTAGATGTATTATGGTCATCTAGTGCTGTAAGAGCTATAGGAACCGCAAAATACTTATCTAATGATAATGTTAAACTAAATATTAATTCTGCATATAAAGAACGTATAATAGGCAAAAAAGAAGGGGATCTCCCTTATTTTAAAACGCAATTAGAAGATATGAATTTTAAATATCCTGATGGTGAATCTGGAAACGAAACACAATCAAGATTTTATAATGCCTTAGAACGTATAATAAATAATAATAATGGTAAAAAAATAGGTATTGTTACGCATTTAGCAGCATTATTATTTTTACTTAATAAATGGTGTGAAATAAAAGTAATAGATAATACTACTAAAAATGTTGAAATTAAATTTAATGATGAATTGGTATTTTCTGGTTCATTAAAAACACCTGATGTATTTGAATTAACTTTTGATGAAAATAAAAATTTAAAATCTATTAAACATATATGAAATTAGAAGATTATATAAAAAATAGAATTTCAATAATTAATATTTATTCCAAAAAAAATAATATAAAACTCCAAAAAGAAAATATTTATAAAGGTAAATTTTGTGAAAATATAGAATATAATAAATTAATAAATTCATATATTGAAATAATAAAAGATAACAATACAGCCGAAGAAAACGAATTATTAGAAAGAAATTTAAAAACTTTGAAAGTAACAAGATTGCCAATTTTACAAAGATGTTTTAAAAGAAAATATACATCAAAATATCTTGTATATAAAAATAAAATTATATTAAACGAAAAAGTAATGGATTCATTAGGACATGAACTTTTACATGTAGCAAGTACTAATGCTACATGTAAAATTATTTACTCAGGATTTATGAAATTTGACTCTATTGGAAATGAAATTGGAAGAGGATTAAACGAAGGATTTACTGAATTACTAACTAATAAATACTTTAACAAGAAAGATATAAGTAGTTATCAACTATTTGAAACTAATATAGCTTCATATCTTTCTGAAATAATAGGGTTTAATAAAATGAAAGAATTTTATTTTAGTGCTTCTTTGGAATCTTTAATTATTGAATTAAAAAAATATGATAACTTAGAAAATATTATTAAATTCATCAAAAATATTGATAATATTAAAGATACAAAACAAATATTAGATTGTTATTTAACCTTATATAAATGGCGAGCATTAGATTTAAAAAACAAATATAATAAAAATATTATAACAAAAGACGAATATGAAAAATTAGTACTTGATGATTCAAGAATTTATCCAGCCAAACTATATATAATGACATGTAGTACTAATCCAATAACAGACGAAATGAAAGAAGAGGTAAGAAAAAGATTATGATACCAAAAGAACACGGTGAAGAATTAGAAAAAAGACGTAAAAGAAGATATAGTAATCATTATGCTGACTTATGGTCAATAGTATTAGTAATTGCATTACTTATTTTTTGTAAAATAAACTTTAATACATTCAATCCATTTACATCAGGATGGGCTTATATTAGAATTTCGCAAAATAAAATAACTGATTTTGATGTTAGTAAAAATACTACAATGATAAAACCTAATTTTAGAAAAAATCAAATAGAATTGATTAAAGGTGAATTATATAAATCAGGATTTAATTTAGATGAAGAACAAACACATAAATTAGTCTTTAGTAAAGATGGATTAACAAGAACATATACTATTGATGAAAAAAATTTATTTGGCGTAGATTATGCACTTGTAATTATGGAAGAAAATCAATAATTATGATATAATACCCTCTAAACGAAGGAGGGTTTTATTATGGTTAACTATTATTTTTCATTAAGTACATTTGATAATATTGACATTAATACTAAAAAATTAGAAGAAATTGATAAATTTACAAAAAACTTTAAAAATGAAGAGGAATTGAAATTATATTTATATAAAAAAAATAAAATAAAATTATCTGACTTAAATAAAAGAATAATTATTTATTACAAATATAATAAAAAAATAAATAATTTAGAAATAATTTATAAAGATGATTATAAATTTTTAGATCCACATTATTTAAGAGCATATATTATTGGGAATAACGACTTAAATATGCTTAAGAAAATATATAACCACTTATATTATAATAAAAGTCAAGAAGAAAATCTTAATGCTTTAAGATATTATATAAACCATACTTATGATAATAAATTTTTAATAAATTCTATTAATGGAATTATATATAAAGAAGCAAAAAGATATAAATCATTAAGAGATTTAGTTTTTGTTGTCAAAAAAGAACAAATAAAAGAAGAAGTTAAAACAAAACAATTAAATTTTTTTGATAAATAAAAAAATACTTAAGATTTTCTTAAGTATTCATTAATTATCATTTCATAGGTTACAGCAGTACTATATTCATTACTTAAAAACTCATCATTTTGTAAAAATGTCGACTTTTGAAATATACGCTTTCTATTATCTTGTAATTTGATAATAGAAGCGTTTTTTTCAGCTATAATAGCATCATAACAGTCATTTATACTAGTTTTATCTAATCTTTGTAAAATAGCCCTGAAATCATTAATTTCAAGCATCTTTATTGCTTTATAAATCATTTTATTATGACATTTAATAACTCCTGGTATTCCATTTTCTAGTACTTTTAATTTAGAACTTATATTACTTATTAATGCTTCATCATTTGAATTTTTAATAATGTCCTTAAAGTTATTTACTTGATTTATAAAAAATGATACTTTATCATGCTTTAAATTTATTAAATCAACTAAACTTTTTCTCTTTCCTGTTTTTTTATCATATTCCATTTGTAACATTGGATAATCATCAAGAATTGATGGTGCTGAATAAACTAACTTATCAATGTAATCATCTACCATTTTATAATTACTTGAATTTCTATATGAATTATCTTCAGGAGTAAAATTTAATATTTTTAAACTTTCAAACATAGGATTAGATAAAAGTTCTGTTATCATCTGACTACTTGATTCATTATTTAGTTCAAAATATGCTTGATTCTTATTATAGAAATTACTATCTTCTTTAAATATAATTTCTTCTTTTATAAATCTATACATTTCATCATCATAAGTAATAGAAAATTCTTTATTTCTTTTAATAGCTTTGCTTAAGCTTTTAAAACAAGAATTTAATAAATATAACAATCCACTATCAAATCCTTTTGTATCACTTACTACTTTATATAATCCTAAATTTATATATATAGTATTATTATATGGATCAGTTACAGGATAATTTTTATATTTAATAAACCTATTAAATTTATATAATTTAAAATTTATATTTTTACTTCTTTTTTTTATATAATATGAGAATGAATAACCGATTACATTTGGTCTAAAATTGTTCTCAGATGCTTTATATTGAATAATGTATTTTATAAACCATTGTTGTTCTTTAAGATGAAACATTTTTGATTTAATAATAGAATTACCATATCTAGACATAATTTCCAATTCTATAGGATTATCATAATCTATTAAATCTATGTTATTAATAGCATAATTATAAGTATAAGCATTATTGGTTATTAATGATTTTATTGTCCTTAAATAAAAGTCATGATTAATACCAACTACAGGAGCTATATATTTATTAAATAGTTCAGGATATTTTGCAAATTTAACTACTAATATATTAAATACTTTATCAATATCAGATTGTTTACTAAGTTCATCAACAAGAATAGTATTTATATAACTTTTAAATAGTTCATCATTTATTTTTCCTTTTATTTCTTCTTTCTTAGAATTAAGTGTATTTATTATGCTTAACTTAAATGATTCTTTGTTGTTATTGTTAAAATAGTTATTCATATTATCACCACCATTATTATATCACGTATAATACTGATTAGTAAATCGATGAAGTTGAAATACTTATCATTTACTATATAATATTATCTATTCATTTTATAAAATGAATAGATAATTTGCGATTGAGTTTAGGCAAATTATATCAAGGGTTTTAG
>JALERC010000068.1 GCA_022763805.1 Mycoplasmatota bacterium
AAAAGTGATAGTTCTTCATATAAATTTTTATATTTTATATAGTTAAAAACATCTAAAATATATTTTAACTTAAACATAATTTTAGATGGTAATATTTTATTTGTAACATTGTATACATCATCATATTCTAAAAATTCATTATTATTGAATATTTGATCATATTTATGTTTTATTTCTATTAATTTATTTCTTTCATTTAAGAAAAAACTATTCCTCATAACTAACACCCATATTTATTATATCATTTATTTGGATAAATTAATTATTCTTTCGAGCTTATCTTTATATTTTTAAGACATCTGTGACTGCTTACATAGGTAAGTTATTTCCTGGAATATAATAATCTTCATTTATTAGTTTGTTTTTTATATCTTTTTTATATTAAACAAATTATGATATAATTTTTTTGGTGATGTAAATGCAGAATATAGTATGTATTATTAAAGAATTTGAAGGTATAATTGGTGCTATATTGGGTAGTGCATTTACATTAATTATTACAGATATATTAAAAAAAATAGGAAAATTAAAAATATATTTAAATAATTTTGAAGGAAGATACTGGTACAATTCAAAAGATAATCGTTATGAACCAACTACTTCAAAAAAATATGGTACTAGTATTGAAAGTTTTAGATTTAAATTTGATATTGATGTATATAATAGTAGTGAACTTCCAAAAATAATGAGAGATTTAAAAATAAGTATATATAAAAATAAAAAATTTTTAAAAGAAGTGAATGTTAATGATGAGGAAACAAGAAGAGTTGTATGTAGATGTATAACAGTTGATAAAACAACTATTTTTAATATTCCTGGAAAGGAAAGTTATAATTTAAAATTAAGTGCTGAAATACCTGAAGATATAGCTTTTATAATGAAAGATGGTTTAATAATAAAATTGAAATACAAAAATAAAAATAAGTATTTTAAAATTTTTTGCGATAAAGTATCTGAATTAGAAGAATAATAAATATTTGAAAATGTACGCTTTTACAAACACTTAATATTTGATAATATTAGATGTTTTTTTGTATTTGAAAAAGTTATATTTTAACTTTCTAAATGTTTGAAAAGAATTGATAGGATTTTAAATAGTCTAGTGATGATATTTTTATAAGATTATAAAATATTGTCGGAGATGTATATGAAAGAAAATCAATTGAGAAAATTAGTTGCGGAAATCTACAATGATTATACTGAAACAATAATGGATGCAATATTGGAAGATAATGTTAAAGGATTTCATATAACTAAAGCAGTATGGCATTTTATGTGTGAATTGTAAGAAAATAATATTGTTATGGAACTTAATGATATATTTATTGATTTAATAATAGATAGGTTATATAGAGAAATTAGCAATTATTTAGCGAGGTATATATGAGTAGTAGAAAATTCGGATACGGAAGAGTATCTAGTAAAAATCAAAATGAAGCAAGGCAACTTAAAGTATTTAAAGATTTCGGTATAGATGATAGGGATATATATGTTGATAAAAATCTGGTAGAGATTTTGAAAGAGAACAATATCAATTATTAAAAAATATACTAAGAGAGTATGATTTATTAGTTATACAATCTATTGTTAGGTTAGGCAGGAATTATGAAATGATAGTTAATAAGTGGAAAGATATAACTAAAAATATTAAAGCTGATATTGTAGTATTGGATATGCCATTATTAGACACAAAGCAAAAGAAGGTTTTATTAGGAACATTTATTAATGATTTAATATTAGGTTTATTATCTTATGTAGCACAGACTGAAAGAGAAAAAATTAAAGTTAGACAACGACAAGGAATAGATATAGCATTAGCTCAAGGTATTAAATTTGGTCGTCCTAAAATTCAGAAACCGGATAATTATGATGAAGTTATTGTGCTATGGAAGAATAAACAAATAACCGCAAGAGAAGCTATGAAATTATTAAATTTAAAACCTAACACTTTCTATAACATAATTAAAAAGTAGAATTTAAGGGATAATAACTATATTATTGTATGGTATAATAGATTAAGAAAAAAATTTAGATGGGTGAGATAATGGGTAAATTACACATATTGTATTTAAAGAACAGATGCAAAAAAATAGCAAGGCACAAATCTCGAAAAAAATTCAAAAGAATTAAACGATTAAATAGAAAATATTTTTATTCAATTAATAATTCACAAAAAAATTTTAAAAAAGGCGAATTTTATAAAATACCATCTGTAATTAATAAAAAAAGTTGTACCATTACAATACCTGAAAAATTTAATTTGATTGATAATCCTAATGAATCTTTAGATACATTAAAAGAAATTAATTATGTATTTGAAAAATCTAGATGTAGAGAGTTGCGTTTTGATTATAGTAACTGTGTAAATCTGGGATTAGATGCATCAGTTATATGTGATTTATTGGTAAAAAACGGAAAAGAGTATAGAAAAAGTGTTGGAAAAAAGATAACGTTATCAGGTAATTTACCTCAAGGATATTTTAATCAAGAACTATTCTTCAATAGCGGATTATTAAGACATCTTAAATTAGTAAAAAGAGAGGATAAATTAGTTGAAAGATTAGAACCTTTTGTTGATGATAAAGATGTAAATAAATTAACTAATGATACCATAGCTTATTATAATAAATGTTTACAAAGATATGGAGTAGAATTAAATGCTTCTGGTATAGATTATTTTACAAAACTAGTTGGTGAAATAATAGGTAATGCTAGCGAACACAGTGGAGATAATGGAGATTGGTATGTAAGTGGTCATTTTACTCAAGCTGGTAATCAAGAATGTGGTCGTGGAAGCTTAGTATTTGTTAGTATAGGAAATACTATTTATGAAAATCTAAAGTATAATACTAAAAGTGATGATACAAAACATAAATTAGAAGAACACTTAAAATTACATAAACCTCTTTTTGGTTTAAATTGGAATGAAGAAACATCATTAACAGTATTAGGACTTCAGTATAAAATAAGTAGCGAAACTGACTTGAAACATCCAGATCGAGGTACAGGTACAATTAAATTTATTGATAGTTTTAGTAAGTTAGGGAAGAAAATAGATGGAGATAATCCTAAAATGTCAATTTTATCTGGAAATACTCATATTTTATTTGATGGGACATATAATTTAGAAGAAAAACAAATAGGCGATTCTAAAATTAAAACTATTGCATTTAATAAAAATAATAATATTAAAGAAAAGCCTGATCAAAAATATGTTAAATTATTAAATAATTATTTTCCAGGTGTAATTATATCGGTAAATTTTTATGTTGATAAACGATATTTAAGAATAAAGGAGTAGAAGATATGAATAGAATCGAAATAAAAAGTTATAAAAAATCAAAAGTTTCAGATATGCTTGTTCTTTCAGGAAGACAGCTTGGTTATGATATGAGAGAATTTTTTAAATTAGATGAGAAGGATAAAGATGATATTAAATATGAAGTTGTATTTCCTGATAACATTATATCTTTATCCACATCATATTTCTTGGCGTTGTTTGGTGACAGTGTTAGAAAAGTAAAAAATAGAGAGGCGTTTTTAGAAAAATACCAATTTATATGTGATCAAAATTTGAAAATGAATATTAATGATGGGATCGTTGATGCGCTTAACGATGTAGATGGTTTATCATAATATGGATGTAAATGAAGTAAAATGCATTGTTGATAATATTAAATATGTTATCGATAATAATTGGTTAGAAACTGCTGCTAGTATAGTTACATTAGTAATTGGTGCACTAAATTTATTATTTATATTCATTGTTCACATTACTGATAAAAAAGAGAAAAAAATTCAAGCAAAAAAAGATTATAATTTTAATTGGTATAAAATGATTCATGTTGATAAAAGAATATCAAATTTAAATAAAATTATTGATATGGTTAACCAATCTTGCATGAATATAAAAAATAGTCAAAATGATTCACTTGATGATCGTAGAAAGATGCAAAAAGAACTTATTAAAAATATTGATAAGTTGTTCATTGATGAGAAAAGAAAATTCACTCAAATAATTAGTAGTGTTGATAATAAGGAATATATTGAACTTAGAAACTTGTATAATGATTTTCAAGAAAAATATGGAGAAGTATTTACTAATGCTGTTGCTGGTGAAGAATATGATTTTACAAATCTAAATAATATAACAACCCAGATCGTAAAAAAATATTATGATTTGGGTAATAAGTTGCTTAATTAATAATAAAAACATTTTAGGTGGCAATTAGGTGACAAAATATTAAAAATTAGTCAAACGCCTAATTTTTTAATTTGTTCGAAAACCTTATAAAATAAGTATTTATAAACTCTAAAGCTTACTTCTAAACATTAGATTAGGATTCCACCTGAAGGAGCCGAAAGGCTACATTTTTGTTTATATCAATGTTTATAAAGGTTTGTAAGGTGTTTGCTGATTTCTTAAAAATTCCTGGGAACAAGTTGGGAACGAATTTTATAAAAATAGCCATTTAAATTCAATAGATATTACTGACTTTTTAGGTAAAATTTGATATACTAATATCATAGAAATTCTATATAATTATAGAATTTTTTCTTTTATAAAAGGAGGATATATGGAAGTTGATAAATTAGATAAAATTAGAGATAATATGTTGGCAAATTATATGGAACTTCAATTAGATTATATTGAATTTACAAAGTATGTTGAAAATAAAATAAATAATATAATTACAGAAAACAACGTAGTTTATCAAACTATAAGTAGTAGAGTAAAAAACTATAAATCATTAGAGAAAAAATTAACAGAGAGTATTATTAATGGCATACATAAAAATATAAAAAATTTAAATGATTTAAGTGGTATTAGAGTGATTTTTTATGATGAACATGAATTAAAAAGGTTTTATGAAATATTAAGCAAGAATTTTATAATTAATAATACAAAGTATCCTGATAATATTATAGAATACGATGGAATTAATGTAACGCTTTCGTTAAAAGAAAAAATAAATAAATTTTGTGACATGAAATGTGAACTTCAACTAACTACATTAATGTCACATGCTATGAATGAATTTGGACATGATGTATTATATAAAGATGTATTAGAATTAGAATCTAAAAATAAGAATGAGTATGATAATATTAAAAATATTTTTAATGACACGAGAATTAAAGTTCTTGAGGTTATGAAGACATTAGAATTTATAAATCATAGAATAGATAGTTTAAAGAACGGATCATTAACATTAGAATTAATAGTTAATCCTATGTTTGTAGAGAGCATTAAATCTATTAATAACTTAGAAGAGATTGAAATTACTATAAATAAATTAATCGAAATTATACCATTAATAAATAATGACGAAATTAATATTAATAAAATAATAAATAGTAATATCGTATTAGAAATTGTAAAAAAATTTATATCGTTACCAGAGGAAAATGAATCAGGTATAAATTATGATACATATGACTATAAATTTGATAAATTATTTGAGTTTTTATTAAGATATATGTATTTATGGATTAAGGATTATCAAGAAATTATAAATATATTATATTTAAAAATAATTTCTTTGAAGAAAACACGTATTAAAGATAACTTTAAAAAATTTCTTAAGGATTGTTTAATTAATGATAAAGTTAATTCTCATAGAAAAATAGCTAATTTTCAACTACATAATTCAGCATATAAGTATATTATGAAATCTCAAAAAGAAACCTATACTGAGGTAAAAATGATTTTAGCAACAGAAATTTGCAATTTTAAATATAGTTTTTGCGAAGAAACCGGTCCAATGCAAGTGAATATAGTTACGACAGCATTAGAACCAAATGAGGCATATAAAACAAAGATTAAAAATGTTGTTAAAAAGTGTTGTTCAATATTTATAAAAGAACAAACAATAGATAATTTTAATAATTTAGTTTCTATAGTAAAATCAAATATTGAAACAGAAATAGATAGTTTTAAAATAGTAGTGGTTTATGATTTTTTTGAAAATAACTATGATAAAATTGATGATTATTATAAAAGTGAATTATATAAGAATACATATTTTATTAAAAAAGCAAAAATAAAAGATAGTAGTTTTTATAAAAAATTAAAATCTGATAGAACACATATTTTATATAGTTATTTGTTTTGTAATTTTATTGATGAAATTCCTGGCGCTAAGTATACAGAAAGGGAAGAGTATAGAGAAAAATTTTTAAATAATTATATTGATAGATTCGATATAGGTAATGTTGAAGAGGTAATAAAAATAATTAATATATTAGAAGTTCATAAAAAAGATATAAAAAATTTAAATGTGGTATCAAGATTTTTAATTAAAATTGGAGAAAAAATTGAATTTTCTAAAAAAATATATGAAAAAACTAGAAACCCATATATATTAGTCGGAATAGTCAATGTTGAATCAACATATGAAGTAAATCTAAAAAATGAAGAAGAAATAAAAAACTTAGCAGAAGCAATATATTATTCACAAACATATAATAATGTCTTAATTAAAATTTTATCTAAATATGTTAAGGAATCTGGAAATTATTTGTTGTATAGAGAATTTATAAGATTAGTTTTTAATAGTAATGAACTTTTTCAAGTAATGGATTATAGAAATCAAGTTCTTGACGAATTAACAATTGCTAATAAAAATTGTATAGACATGATGGAATATATATTTATTAGGCCGGATGTAGAAGAATATATTATCAATAATCTATGTTTAGAAGAAATTAAAATAATTATTAATAATACTAAATTCAATACTATATCGTATGTAAATGAATCTTTTTATGAAAGTGTTTTTGAAAAGTATCCTGAGGTAATACGAAATTTTATTGAAGAACAAATAGAAAACGAACAAGAAGATAAATATTATAATAATGATTATTCGTTAAAAGAATGCTCTAATTATAAAGAAGAATTAGAAAATAATCTAATATTATGTATTAAAATTTTAAATAAAAAACCATTTTATAAAGTGAGTAGATTTGTAAGATATTTATTAGGGGATTTTGATAATGATATAGAAAAAAAATTAATAAATATTTTATCTAATAAAAATGATAATGCTACTTTAAAATCTATTTTAAATATTTGTAGAATATTAAATGTTTCGATTAATGGGTGGCTTATTTACGAAAAAATTATTGAATTATTAGATGTTGATGACAAATTATTAAGAGAAATTAGTTGTTTATTATTTGATACAGGTATTGTATCTGGAGAATATGGAATTGCAAATTCATTTAAATCAAAATATGATTTTTTAAAAACAATAAAAAGTAAGAACGAAAATGTGAATTTATTTGTCAAGAATCAAATTAAAAGATTTGAAGCTTTGTATAAAAGTGAAAAAATGGAAACAGATAAAGAAATTATTAAAAGAAGAGTAGAATATGATTTAGATCATAAAAAAGAAGAAAATACCAATAAAAATACCGATGAAAACTAATCATCGGTTTTATTATCTTCTAAAGTGTCTATAACGTTTATTATTTCATCTAATGTGCTAATAAATGTGAATAAGTATTTAATGTTTCTTCAATTTTAGTATGTCCTAAGTATTTAGCAACTACTTGGATATTAGCTCCTTTATTAATTAATGGTGACGCACAGGAATGCCTGAAATCATGTAATCTAATTTGTTTAACTTCGGCTCTATATGCATAATCATTTTTATGTCTTCTGAGTACATCTGGATGAATAGGGTTAATGTCTCCAAAGACAAAATACTTTGGAGTAAATTAATATTGATGTCTCATATTGTATTTTTTTTATTTATTAAAGTCATTTATAAGAATATCTGGCATAGGTAATGTTCTTGTACTAATTCTTTTTTAGGTGTAGTAATTTGCCAATAACCATGGCCTACGCACATATTAGTTACATTCTTTACTATTGATAAAGTTTTATCTTCGAAATTAATATTATCCCAAGGTAATCCTCTTAATTCGCCACGTCTTAATCCATAAAAATATAATGTTTAAAATAGTGCTTTAAACTTAATATTATAAATAACACTCATGAATTTTTGAAATTCTTCAAAAGTATAAAAATCTATTTCTTTTGGTAGTGCATTTGGATCATTAAATTTTTCCATTTTATTGTAGATAGGTGCAAAGTTAAAATCGTATCACTTAGTTCCATAATTTAATAAATTCTTAAAGAACTTATAATAACCATTTTTAGTTTTTAAAGATAAATCTATTTTAGATATTTCAGTTCTCCATTTAAGATAGTGAGAAACAGTAAAATCTCTAATTTTAATATTATCAAAAATCTTAAGTGGAATAGAGTTAACTTGATAAGTTCTTAAAGTATTATTCTTAACTTTATCGGATTTATATTCATAAAACTCCTCATATAAATCTTTAAATGTTATATCAGTAATATTTATTTACCGTTTATCTACTTTAGTTAAGAAATCTCACTCAGCTTTTTCAGCTTCTTTTTGAGTATGATACTTTTTAGATTTATATCTTTTTTTATTTCCGGTTATATCTCTAATGTATGTATAAAAATACCAGCATCTTCCATCTTTTTTACTGACTTGTTTAACAGCCATAAAATATCATCCTTTCATTGTTAAACCACAGTCAATATAAATTTATACGAATAGAGTTTAACATAAAATAAAAACAATCGTAATTGTTCAATTGTTAGAAACGTAGTTTTGGCAAATTAAAATTTAGAATTCTTTTATTATGTCTATCAATATATTTGAAATTAATGTATAATGGTTAATGAATTGTGAAGAAGGAAGGTAGAAACCTTGAAAAGATTAAATATATTTGTTGATGAAACTGGTGAATTTGGTTTTGGTAATGGAGCATCTGAATTATATGGAGTATCATTTACATTTCATGAGCACGACGATGATATAATGCCAGAGCTTACAAAACTAAATGAACGTTTAGAGAGAATTGGATATACTAATATGATTCATATGGCAGACTTAATCATGAGACGTGAAGACTATAAAAATTTTGATATAGCTAAAAGAAAAAGTATATTCAATGCAATATATAATTTTTCAAGGAAGATACCTGTAAAATATCAAACCATTATAATAGATAAAAAATATACAGATAGTGCTAGAGTTTTAAGACAACAACTTTCTAGTGAAATAAATAAAATGATAAAAGATCATGAAAATTATTTTGAAAAGTTTGATCAAATTGTTATGTATTATGATAATGGACAAGAAACCTTAGGTACAATATTAGATTCTATATTTTTAAGATTCGATGGATTTGAACATAGAATAGAATTTGACCATAAGGAAAAAAGATTGTTTCAAGTATCTGATATGCTTACTTATATAGATAAGTATGATTACAAATATAAGCATAAAATGGAATTTACAAGAAGTGAGAAGTACTTCTTTACTACAGCTGATATTCATAAAATTTTAAAAGAACTTAGTAAGAAAAGATTTTAATTAAAAAAGCAACCACATGGGTTGCTTTTTTAAGCGGCGCTTGGCGCCAACACGGGTTTGATCCATTATTGTAATAATAGACCAAAGTAGATATAAAATTAATACCTACATTAATATTATACTACTATACAATTGAATTATACCAAATAAAAATATTCATGTAAATAATTTATTAGGATATTTTTTCCTTTGTTGATTTATTAGTTTACACTAATAATTTAAAAAAATCAAGTTTTATAATATAATTTTATATTACTTTTTATTGTTTTTTTGATAATTATTACATCAAATGTTCCAAATTGGAAATTTTGTGTTATAATTATTTTATAAATAAAAATGGTGGTAATTCTATGGAAAAAAGAAAAACAATGGATATTACTATAGGAATAAATATGAGTAAGTTAAGAAAGCTATTTAATCTAACTCAAAAAGAAATATGTTCGGTAGTAGGAGTTAATACATCTACTTATAAACACTATGAATTAGGTGATAGAATGGTTCCTATTAGTGTATTACAAGATTTGGCTAAATTTTATAAAGTATCAACAAATTACTTTTTTGAGAACATGCCTGAGTTATCTAATAAAGAATCATTAGAATTATCTAACTATGCTTTTAGAATTGCTAATAATACACAAAGATATATATCTATTGACTTAAAGAATCCTACTAAAAGATTAGATGAAATAGAAGAAAAGACACAAGCAAGAGCTAGACTTAGAATTAAGAATTTGAGATTAGAAAATAATAAATCTCAAAAAGAATTAGCAAAATACTTAGAAATTGATTTATCTACTTACAATAAATATGAAAAAGGTAGTAGAAAACTAAGTAATGAAGTAGTTAAGAAATTAGCTGAATATTACAATGTGTCAGTAAGTGATATAGTTGACTAATAAATGACAGAATGACAATGGAATTAGGTATAGGGTATATCCTAACTTAATGTCATAGTATCATATAAAGAGGTGTAATAATGTTTGATATACAAAATAGAAGATATACAGGGAGTAAATATAAATTAATGGATTGGATATCAGAATTAATTAGAGAAAACTGTCCAAATTGTCGTTCATTTTTTGATGTATTTGCAGGAACAGGTTGTGTTACAGAATATTTGTTTGAAAAATATGATAGATTTATAGTTAATGATTTTTTATACTCTAATAATATTATTTATAATGGTTTCTTTTTAAATGAAGAATTTAATGAAAGCAAACTATTAGAGTATAAAGAAAAATATAATAATCTTAAAAGTAGTAAAATTAAAGATAATTATGTATCTGATAATTTTGGAAATAAATTTTTTAGTTATAATGATGCAAAAAAAATCGGTTATATACGTGAGAACATTGAAAAAGAATATAAAAAAAACAATATAAATTTCAAGGAATATAATATTCTCATTTCTTCACTTTTATATTCATTTGATAAAATTGCAAATACTTGTGGTCATTATGATGCATATAGAAAAATCCAAAAAATCAATGATTCATTTGAATTTAATTTAATTAATCCTAAAAAGTATAGTAATAAAATAGTTGAAATATATAGAAAAGATTCTAATAAATTGGCGGAGGAAGTAAAATGTGATATAGCATATATTGACCCTCCATATAATTCTAGACAATATAGTAGATTTTATCATGTTATGGAGAATATAGCACAATGGAAAAAACCTGAATTATACGGCGTTGCAATGAAACCAAAAGAAGAAAATATGTCAGAATATTGTAAGGTTTCGGCACCAATTGCATTTAATGATTTAATTCAGAAACTTGATGCAAAGTATATAATTGTTTCATATAATAACACCTACGAATCAAAAAGTAGTTCATCAAAAAATAAAATAACACTAGAAGAAATTGAAACTATTTTATCTAATAAAGGTGACACAATAAAATTTGAAAAAAAATACAAAGCATTTACAACAGGTAAGACAGAGTTAAATGATCATAAAGAATTTATATTTGTTACGAAAGTAAAACCAAACATAAAAAAAGAAATATCATATCGTTCTCCGTTGTTTTACGTAGGAGATAAATACAAGTTAATGCCAGAAATAAAAAAATACATGCCAACGTATATAAATAACTATATAGAACCTTTTGTTGGTGGAGGAAGTTCATTTTTAAATGTAAAAGCTAATCATTATTATGTTAACGATATTGACAGTGCTATTATTAGCATTCATAAAGAATTACAAAAATATTCGTCTGACAAAGATAAGTTTTTTAAAAATATATTCAGTTTGATAAAAAAATACGAACTATCATGTTCCTATAATGGACATTTAGTCCCAAGTGAATTGAAAGAAAAATATAAAAAAACCTATTATGCTAAATACAATAAGGAAAATTATTTGAAATTAAGAAACGATTATAATGAAAATAAAAAAGATGTTTTAAAATTATATTTATTATTAATATATGGATTTAATCATATGACGAGATTTAATTCAAAAGGAGATTTTAATTTACCGGTAGGAAATGTTGATTTTAACAGCAACGTTTATAATTCATTAAATTATTATTTTGATTACTTAAATAAAATAGATATAAAATATTTTAATTTAGACTATAAAGAATTTGTAAGAAATTTAAAAATAGGAAAAAACGATTATGTGCTATTAGATCCTCCTTATTTAATAAGTGATAGCGAATACAATAAGTTATGGAATGAAAAGCATGAAACAGAATTATATGATTTCCTTGATGAATTAAATGATAAAGGTATTAAATTTGGTATAACTAATTTAATGTATCATAAAGGTCAAAAAAATAAATTTCTTGAAAAATGGTCAAAAAAATATAATGTATATGAAATTAACAGTAATTATATTGGTTTTAATGATAATACTGTAAAAATAAATTCCAAGGAGGTGTTTGTTACTAATTATGACAAGGATAGGGACTAGAAGAAAACCAGAATATAAACAACTTAATTTTGACACGGCTATGAGGAATCCTGAAAGACTTAAAGATGTTTTATTGTTAATCAAATCATATGAAGGAATAGAATTAAATGATAAAAACTTGTTAGATATTGTTTGTGATATGTATGAAAACGGTATTGTAAAAAGTGCTGAATTTAACATTAAAAAATTACATAACAAAGAACAAATTCAAAATAAAGTAATAGAAATTAATAAGACCAGAAATGGTGATGGCGGATTTCCAAAGGGTTATCAATCAAGATTTTGGACATATATGAGAACACTTTCTGAATTTGGTTTTGTTTATGCTAGATATAATAAAAAATTGATTATTGGAGGTGTTGCAAAAAAATTGATTAATAACGAGATTGATCCGCAAGAAGCATTTTCACTTCAAGCAATGAAATACAACTGGAGATCACCATATAAAAATGTTAGTAATGATTATAACTATTTTAAATTTATTATAAAAGTTTTAAAAGAACTAGATAAAAAAGAAAAAAAATTAAGTTACAATCAGTTTGTAGTATCTTTATTTAGTAAAGAAGATGATGTTGAAAAGTTTTTAACAACAATTGAAAACAATTCATTTGCTACGGAAGATTCGGTTTATAAATATTTGAATGAGACATATGGAAAACAAAATAAATTTAGTACAGTTATAAGAGATTATCCTGATACTGTATTGAGAATGCTAAGAATTACTGGATTTGTTAATATAGTAAATCAAGGTGTTTTATTAATTGAATTTAATCATGACAGCGAGAAGTTTGTAAATTATTTTTTAGAAAAAGAAGATGATTTTACTGAAACTGAAAAAAATGTTGATGTAGATTATTTTAATAAAATAAACATTATAACTGCAGATGAAATGAAATTAATAAAAAGTAGCAGAAATAGCAATGTAGAAATTATGGATTATAATTTTATATTAAAGAAAATTGTTAGTGATTATAAACTAAATATTGAATCGATATTAGAATATATTTCTAATATTGGGGTAAGAGGAAAAAATATTGAATTTAAATATATAGATTACCCTTTACAATTCGAATTTTATTTATCTATTCTTTTATATTTAATTTATGGTGAAACATATTCAGTTAGACCAAATTATAAGATAGATGCTTATGGTATGCCAATATCTCATGCTCCTGGCAATTGCGGAGATATAGAAGTTATTGGAAATGGTATATATTGGTTGTTAGAAGTAACATTAATAAGAAATAAAGCACAACAATTGAACAATGAAACAGCTAATTTATTTAGGCATATTTCAGATCAAGAATGGGATGAAAAATATATGTCATTAGTAGCCCCATATGTTCATGTTGATACTTATAAATTTTTCAATGCTTTAATTGTTGATTATATTAGAGAACATGGAAAGAGTAATTTTAATGCTAAATGTTATACTACAGATGAATTTATAAAAGAATGTATTTCTAAAAATATATTTAACGATATGAAAAAATATACTAATGAATACAAGCTAAGCTTATTAAATGCTTTAAACAGTTAATGAAAGGAGTTTATATGAATAAAGAGTTATTATATAAACATTTAGAAAATTATCTATCTAGAGTCAATTTTAGTAATGATTTTAATGATTTAAATGAAAGATTAGAAAGAGAAAAATATTATAAAAGTTATACTTCAGATAAAATAGTTTCAATGGATGAAGAAGAATTTTACGAATATATTAGTAAATTATGGGCTATGATTATTTGGGGTAATAAACATTATATAATTGATAAATACATTAATGATAATGGTTTTGAAAATTTAAAAAAATCAATAGCATATCTTTTATATGGTAATGATTCAATTGAAGTTAGATGGGACACTTTTAAAGAAAAAATCAAAGGATTTGGTCCTGCTATGATGAGTGAATTATTATGTTATATAAATCCAAATGAATATATGATCTGGAATACAACAGCTTTAAACGCTTACAAATATTTAGGTATTAAAGATGTTCCAAGACATAATTATCAATTAACTGGTAAAAAATATATGGAATTAACACAATACAGCAAAGAAATTCAACAAGTTATTTCAGAAAAATATAATAAAAAGGAAAACTTATTATTTGTGGATTATTTTTTCTGGGATAGTTTAAGAGAATTAGAACCAAATAATGAAGAAAAAAATCAACCTAAGGAAACTGTTGTAAATAATAAGTCATATCATAATGAAATAATTGATTATATTAAAAATATAGGTAGTTTACTTGGATATAATACTGATATTAAAGGTAATATAAAAAATTCTGGTAAGATAGCAGATGCTATATGGGAATTTAATGTTGGTAATTTAGGCAAAATAAAATATGTATTTGAAGTGCAAGACAACGGTTCAATTGATTCATTAATTGTAAGTCTAATGAATGCATCACAAGATATTTCAGTACAAGCTGTTGTTGCTGTTTCTGATGAACATCAAATAAATAAAATAAAACAACATTGTAATAATATTGAAGGAAGTTTTAACGGTAAACTAAAATTCTGGAATATTACTGAAGTAGAAAGAGCGTATACTGAATTAAGTAGTTCAATGGAAATTATCAATAAAGCAATTAATGTAGAAATAGATAAATAAGAGCAAAATTTTAGAAATTTTGTTTTTTTTATGATAAAATAACAATTTATTAGGAGTGATATGATGATTGAAGATTCTGTAAATAAAAATATTACAAATGATGAATGTTGGAAGTATCTATATTATTTAACAAATTTTGAAGAATCTAAAAAAGATATGTTAAAACAAGTAAATAAAAATTTTATTAAAGTAATGCGCAACTCCATAAAAAATAATTTATTGAAGTTAAACAAAAATGCAAATTTAAAGAGAGAAACAATCAATTTATTAACCCAATCTAATAGTACTTTAAAGAATGTTCATTATTTAGTAAAACAAAAATCTATTGTAGATGCAAATACATTATTAAGGTCTAGTTTTGAGAACTTGATAATGGCAATGATGATTAATCGAGATGAAAATGTATACAATGAATTTATTGATTTAAGTATAAATGATCAAACAAGATGCAATACAAAACCTCAAACATTAAGAAATAATTTTAGAAAAGTCTTAAAAGATTTGAATTACGATATATTTAATGAAATAAGTAATACCAAATTAAAAATTATGTTAGATGAATTCTACGATAAATTATGTCTTTTTACTCATAGTACTTTAATTGTAAATGCAATAGTTGAATTAAAAAAGGATGAAAGTCTTAGTATTTGTATTTTTGCAATAAAACAAAATGCGTATTTTTTAGAATTGTTAATATATTTATGTCTTAAATATTTAAATAATAGTAATGAAGAAATGATTGATGCTAGTTATATAGTATTAGGGTATATTTTATTATTATCAGATGTTAGTAAACAGGAATTAAACCAAGAAAGTTTTGATAGAATAAATTCATTGTTATATTCAGACATTAATAATAAATATTTTGAAAAAAACAAATCTGAGATTGAAATGTTAAACAAAGAGATTCAAGAATTGAAAAAGGACATTGAAAATAATCCTTGGGTCATAATAGATTTCTTAAGTAAAACAATGAAATAAAGTTAAAATTTTAGGTACATTTTTAGGTGCGCAACCCTATAAATTCTATTAAATTTATGTAAATTTTAGTAAACTTAAAAATACAGAAATCTTTATTTTATAAAGATTTTAATATTTCTTAAAATTAGACAAATTAGAACCAGGTCGCCCCCTGAAGACCGGCTTTACTGGTTATTATTGTTTAAATTATAGGGCTTAGAGAATTTTTAAATATTTCTAGGCTCACGTTTAATCTCATTTAAGCTCTTTATAAGCTTTTTTTGATGAATTTTATACTAATTTATAAAGAAACATAAGATAAATATAAAGTAATATAATATTTATTTTTTATCTTAAGATCTGTTGAGAAAATGAAAAATCTGGTATACTGTTAATAGGTGATTCATAATGATTACAGTTGTAGCAGCTTTAATTGAAAAAGAAGGTAAATATTTAATTGCTAAAAGATCTACAGGTTCAGAAGATGTAATGGGCAAATGGGAATTTCCTGGTGGAAAAGTTGAACAAGAAGAAACTGAAGAAAATGCTATTGAAAGAGAAATAAAAGAAGAATTTGAAATGAATATAAAAGCTATAAAATTTCTTATTAATAATGTTTGTGAATATCCTACAAAGACTATTGATTTAAGACTTTATGAATGTAAACATATATCTGGTGAATTTAATTTACATGATCATTCTGAATATAGGTTTGTTGATAAAGCAGATATAATTAATTTTGATTTATGTCCGGCTGATATTCCATTAGCTGAATTTGTAAAGGAGAATATGTAATATGAAAGATGAATTTTTATCAAATATAAATACCTCATTTTTAAATAAGATTAAAGATAATTTAAAAAAATGTAATGCTTTTAGTTTTTCTATAAGTTTTATAAAAAAAGCTGGATTAGTTTTATTAGAAAGAGAAATAGAAGAAGCTCTTGAAAGAGGGGTAAAGGGAAAAATTATTACATCAACTTATCAAAACTTTACTGACATTGGTTCTTTAGAACAATTCTATGCTTGGCAAAAAAAATATGATAATTTTGAATGTCATTTAGATTATGAGTGCTTTGGAGATAATGGATTTCATACAAAGGGTTATTTATTTGAATATGATGATTCAATCGAATTTATAGTTGGTTCATCAAATATTACAAGATTTGCTTTATTAAAGAACTTTGAATGGAATGTATCATTAGTATCAAAAGATAATTTAAATTCTTATAATGATGCTCTAATAGAATTTGAATTGATTTGGAATAAAACGTTAGAACTTGATACTAAGTTAATTGAAAAATATAGGTTACAATTAGATTATGCTATTGAAAAATGGGATATGGATTATGTTAATGCAATGGATGCTAAGATTAATCCTAATTCAATGCAAAGAAAAGCATTAAGAGAGTTAAGGAGATATAGAGATACAGGTGTAAAGAAGGCTTTAATTATAAGTGCTACAGGTTCTGGTAAAACTTATCTAGCTGCTTTTGATTCTCGTAACTTTGGTGCTAAAAGATTATTATATATTGTTCATAGAGAATCAATACTTAAAGATGCTAAAGAATCATTTATAAAAATATTTGGTGCAGAAAGAACTTATGGGTTTTATACAGGTAATGAAAATTCATTAGAAGCTGATTTTATATTTGCAACAAGTAATATGCTAGGAAGACATTTGGATTCATTTAAGAAAGAGGAATTTGATTATATTATCTATGATGAAGTTCATCACGTCGTTGCAGAAACCGGAAAGAAAATATTTGAGTATTTTGAACCTGAATTTATTTTGGGCTTAACTGCAACTCCAGAGAGAATGGATAATCAAGATATATTTACTTTATTTGATCAAAATGTTCCTTTTGAATTAAGACTTAGAGATGCTATCAACAATGATTTAGTTGTTCCGTTCCATTATTATGGAATTAGAGATCAATTAGTAGATTATAGTTCTAAAGATAAAATGACTATTGCTAAAAATATAGCAGAACAAAATAATATTGAATTTATTAAGAGTCAAATAGAAAAATATCGTAAACCAGGAGAAAAATTAAAATGTATTGCATTTTGTACTAATATTCAAAGTTGTAAATTGATGGCAGAAGAATTATATGAGGAAGGATATCATACAATTTCCTTGACCGGAATAAATGATACTGGTGTAAGAATTAAGGCATTTAAAGATCTTCAAGATGATAATAATTTACTAGAGATTATTTGTACTGTGGATATTTTAAATGAGGGTGTAGATATTCCACAAGTTAATATGGTTTTATTCTTAAGACCAACAGAATCACAAACTGTATTTATTCAACAATTAGGACGTGGTTTGAGAAAATATCCTGGTAAAGATTATGTTACCGTATTAGATTTTATCGGAAATAATTATGATAGAGCAGTTCAAATTGCTATGGCACTTGGAACATTAGGTAAAACTACATATATGGAAAAAGCTTATTTAAAAGAGATGATAAGAACTAACTTTGAATCATTGGATATTCCAAATGTTAAAATTGAAATTGATGATTTATCTAAAGAAGAAATTATTAATTTTATTGATAAAACTAATTTCAACTCTAGAGTTTTCTTAGAAAAAGATTATAGGAATTTTAAATCATATATTAATAATGGATCATATCCAACACATATGGATTTCTTAAATTCAGATGTATCTCCAGATTTAATTAGAATTATTAAATCAACATTTAGTGGATCAAAAAATAAATCTTATTATAACTTCTTAAAGAAGATTAATGAAGATACAATTCCTATATTTGATGATAAACAAATAGCATTTATAAATAATATGGAAGATTTATTACCATTAGCTAGATTAGATGAATACTTAATTATTGAACAAGCCATAAAAGAACATACAATTGATTTAAAAAGAATTGAAGGAATAAATGAACATATTACTGATAAGACTTTAGGAAATGCATATAACAATCTTAAATCTTTAGGAATAGTTGAAAATAGAAATATCGATTTAACTAATCTTTCAGATGGAGATTTTAAAGATTATTTATTAGATACTTTGAATTATGGTATTGTAAGA
>JALERC010000086.1 GCA_022763805.1 Mycoplasmatota bacterium
TATACATCATAAACACCAATCTCGTCTATTTTTTTCTTGTTCTTCTTAGTAAAAGAAATTATATCTTTTGGAATTTGCCAATTATCTTCATTATTTCTAATTAAATACATTACGTTTTTATTATTATTAATTTCATTGGTTATTTTTTCATAACTATTGCTTCCTAAATTACCTTTTAATAACATATTATAGTTTTTATGATATCTATCTATTGGAATCATATATGTTACTGCTGATGGATCTAATATTAATACTTTATATTTGTTATTTACAATATAATTATCAATAACTTTAATATTATTTTCTAATCCTTCATAAAATGGAATATATTTAAAGTGTTTTAAGTTTGATTTATATGAATAATAATAAAATCCATAATTTAAATATAAAACTATTCCTATAAATGTATAAACTAATACATTAAATAATTTAAAATCTATTTTAATCTTTTTATGTATATGATAAATAAATAATATTATTACTGGAACAATCGCATTTAAAAAGTGTACTTCATCAGCTATAGGATATATTATTACTAACAAAGATAAACTATATATGAGAATAATATAATTTATTTTATCCTTTATTTTTGTAAATGAATATATTAATATTAATGGCAATAACAGTGCAAGAAGTCCAATATAATTAAATTTAAATAATTCAAAATAAGAAATACTATTATGAAAATCTTTAGCCCCTATTATAGCATAATCTATAAAATCTTTTAAAGCACCATTTAAAAGTATATAAAAGAATATGAGCATTGTTGGAATTGATATTCCGAAAATTCTTTTTTTAATATTATTATTTTTATTAATTAAAAGTGTAGATAATATTATAACTACACCACTTGTTTGTTTTAAACAAAGTGAAATACCTGCAAAAATACCAATTAAAATATCATTTGGTTTTTCTTTTAATTCATTATAAATAATTAATAATACCATTAATAATGTTGCCATATTATAGTCATTGTAAAAGACATTTTGTATTGTTATTCCTATTAAAATTAATGATATAGTAATATTATGTTTTGAAACATTAATATGCTTTAATATTTTATATATCATAAACATTATTGCTGCTGATAATAATGCTCCACATATTCTCATAATTAAAAGATTATCTATTGTTAGTTTAAGTACTAAACCATTAATTATTGGTAATAATGGCATTTGAATCATATTAAAATCTTTGTAGGGTATCAATCCATTTTTGATATTTTGTGCGAATGAATAATTCCAAAGTTCATCATAGTTAGATACATTTCTTTTTATTATTATTGAAAATGTTATAACAAATAATAAAATAAATAATAATAAATCTTTAATTTTAACATTATTTAAACTATGTTTTATATTCATTAAATTATACCTCCTATATTTTGATTATATCATATTAAAAATATAAATTAATTATAAACTAATAATAATAAATTTATATTATAAAAAAATAATACATCTTTTGGTGTATTATTTTACAGTAAATGATTTTGTTAAATTATATATATTTTTTTTCTTCTTCATTATTATTCACTAATATACTTGTAAGTATAATCGTATTAATTCATTAAAAACATTTTTTGAAACTCTTCTATAGAATATCTTTTATTACTATTAGGCATGGTAACATACGAATATGCATTATTTTTTCTGGCAACAGAAAATGCTTCATCTGTCCATGATAATTCTCCCTTTTCAATAACATTATTATTTACTACATTTATATATTTAAATCCATAATTTGCTTGGTCATTATCTATTTTATAAATATATGTTTTATATATTGTACTCCCTTTTTCACCGTGAAATATAGCTATATAATCATTGGGAATATTATTATTATTCTTAAATAATAAAAATAATCCTGCAAAAAATAATAAAGTTAATAATATAAAAAATAATATTTTTTTTCTCATTCTACTTCCTCCATTAATACATAATCAATCATACCATTTTTATCATATTCAAATGTTATTTCATAATTAGTCCAATCATCTAAATCTTTTTTAATTTTTATTATTTCATCTGGATTTTTAGTTTTAACATCTTTATATTCAAATTCTATCAATTTATCTTTATTTTTTCTATTATTTGTTTGTACTTCATCAATTAAACTTGATACTTGTAGACCATTGTTAGTTCCCACATAAATTTCAAAACTATTATTGAATCTAGCTACTTCAAATGAATCTATACTATTCATTGATTTTAGAGAAGTAGTTATAAAAATATAAATTGATAAAAAAATGATTATAGAAATTACAGCTGGTATTATAACAGAATGTTCGGATTGGAAAAAATTCTTAAATATAGGATTATTCGTCATAATATTGTTTATTTCTTCCAATTGTTCTGTTTGTGCTTTCATACGCCCTTTTTCAAAATTATATCCATCATTATATGCATCTTCAACACTAAATTCTGTATTACAATACTTACAAGTTACTTTTTTAACATTATCTTCAATTTTTAATTTTGCTCCACAATTTTTACATTTTAATTCTATAAGTCTCATATTATTCACTCCTATTATTAATTATACCATATAAAAAAGAATTAAAATATATGTTTTAATTCTTTATATCTTTTTTTAATTCTCTTATTTCTTTCCACATTTTTTCGTTCTTTATGTTTATGTATTTTTTTGTTCAGGTACTGTCATACCTTCCATATCTTTGTTTGCTTGTTCTACATACTTATCTTGAATAGTTTTAATTTTTTTTATTAATTCATCTTCCATTTTCCACCTATTATAATATGTTTTTTTGTTAAAGAATATTCTATGCTTTTTAAATGTTCAAAACCATAATCATAAAAAACTTAGTAGGTTGTTCTAAATTTGGTATTTTTAGTTGATATTCTTATTATTTCACTTTTTTAAAAGGTATTAAACTTTGTGTAACTGTACCTTTTATATCTTCCTTTTTTACTAATCCAATAATTCTTGAATCTATTGAATTATTTCTATTATCACCTATTACAAAATAATATCCTTCTGGAATTTTTTTCATATCAATATCGATGTATGATAATTCAAAATTTTCTGTATCTTTTGCAAATCTATCTTCTACTTTTTTATCATTTATATATAATTTATTTTCATTATATTCTACTTTTTCTCCTGGTAAACCCATAACTCTTTTAATTAATCTTTCTTCTTTTTCTCCATTAAAATAGTTTACTACAACAATATCTCCTCTATTATATTTTTTATCATATTTATTTAAAATTAATATTTGTTTTTCTTTTAATGTTGGATTCATACTTTCTCCATTTACAATTATAGGTGTAATAATAAATGTTCTAAGTAATACAACTACTATTAAAATTATTACATAAGGCATAATTTCCTTTACCCCCCTGATAATTTGCTCTTTTTTCATAAAAATCACCTATTACAATTATACTCTAAAATATTAAAAAAAAATAGTCTTTTAAAAAGACTATTATAATGTAACTTTAAAAATATAACTATATATTTTATTTTTAACTTGTAATTTCATAAATATTACCTATTATATATATAAAAAAAGATAGTATATTTTACTATCTTCTTTCTTTAATTTTAGGTTGTTTAACCATTGATCTAATATAGTTAAGTTTAGCTCTTCTAACTTTACCTTTTCTAACTACAGTAATTTTATCTACTACTGGTGAGTTTACTGGGAAAGTTCTTTCAACTCCAACACCTTGTGAAGTTTTTCTAACTGTAAAGTTTTTAGCAATTCCAGCACCTTTTATAGCAATTACTAATCCTTCAAATGCTTGAATTCTTTCTCTTTTTCCTTCAACGATTTTAACGTCAACTCTTACTGTATCCCCAACACGGAATTCAGGAATATCAGTTCTAATTTGTTTAGCTGTAATTTTTTCAACTAAGTTCATAAATACACTCTCCTTCTTGTTTTTCATTGTAATCATATCTAGTTATCGGACATCGGATTACGTGTATGATTTTACCATATTAATTATAATAAATCAACCCTTTTTTATTATCTTCTTCTATGTGATTCAACAATTAAATCATCAGGTTCTTTATAATAATAAATTTTTGTTTTTAATTCATGTTCTAAAAGCTCTATTTTTTTAAGCAACAGTGATAAATATTTTTTATCTAAATATTTTTGATATTTATATCTTATTGTTTCTTTATATCTTGTTAAATCATTTAATGCAGCTCTTAAATCTGTAATATCTGTATCATCATTATCATCTACTAATGTCATGATAAAT
>JALERC010000093.1 GCA_022763805.1 Mycoplasmatota bacterium
TATTGTTGCTATGAATATTACATGTTTTAATAGTAATGATATATGTAATCTAGAAATAGAAGTATATGATACTGGTAGAGGAATTAAAAAAGAAGATTTAAAAAGATTATATAATAAATTTGATAGATTAGATGTTGAAAAAAATTCAACAATTGAAGGAACAGGATTAGGTTTAGCAATAACTAAAAAGTTAGTTGAGTTATTACAGGGTACAATAAATGTTGAAAGTGAATATGGTGAAGGAACAAAATTTAATGTAATAATACCACAAAGAATAGGTAATAATACTTCTAAAGATGAAAAAGTTATTACTAATAATATAATAGATTATAGTGATAAAAAAATACTAATTGTTGATGATAATAAATTAAATATTAAAGTTGCAAAAAGAAATATTGAAGATTTAAACTTTAAAGAAATTGATGAATGCTATAATGGATTAGAATGTTTAGAAAAAATTAAAAATGGAAAAAAATATGATATTATTCTAATGGATATAATGATGCCTACTATGGACGGTGAACAAGTATTAAAAGAATTAAAGAATATTAAAGATTTTGATACCCCAGTTATTGCACTTACTGCGGATGCAATTGCAGGTTCAGATGAAAAATATAAAAATGAAGGATTTGTAGATTATGTTTCAAAACCTTTTAATAAAGATACCATAAAATTAAAAATTGATAGTATTTTTGAAAAAGATAATTAATATTATCTTTTTTTATGTTATACTTGTTAAGGTGATTATATGATAGAAAGAATCAAAAATGATGAACTTTCTGTTTTATGTGGATTTTCTAAATTTAAAAAGTTAAATTTAATCAATGAATTTATTAGTGAATTTACAAAGAAATCAGAAGTGATTTATATTGATTACGAATTTAATAGAAATGAAATAGAAACATTTATAAATAAAAATGAAAAACTAAATATTATATGTAAAAAAATTAATAGTGATAAAGAGATCTATGAAGATATTATTACTGATTCTGAATATATTATATTAAATTACCCTAAGCAATTAAATCATAATAATGATGTTTTTAATAATTTACAAACACATGCTAAAAAATATAAAAAAAAGATAATTATGTTTTCTTTATTGCCAATTTGATATATAATGTTTATGTTATTACAATTAGAAGGAGAGTTTTATATGTTAAAAAACAAAGTAGCTGTTGTAACAGGAGGTACTCGTGGTATTGGTTTTGCAACAGTAGAAAAATTTTTAGAAAATAATGCTAAAGTTATCCTTTTAGGATCAAAAAAAGAAAGTGTTGATAAAGCACTAAATAAATTAAAAGAAAAAGGTTATGAAGCTGATGGATTTTATCCTTCATTAACAAATATAAATGAAGTTAAAGAAACTTTTGATAAAATCGTTAAAAAATATGGAAAAATAGATATACTTGTAAATAATGCTGGTATGAGTGCTATGGATAAGATTTATGATTATAATGAAGAAGATTTTTATAAAATTATAGATTTAAATGTAAATGCTGTATTTAATTGTTCTCGTGCTGTTGTTGAACACATGAAAGAAAACAATGGTGGTGTAATATTAAATACTTCATCTATGGTAAGTATTTATGGACAACCATCAGGATGTGGATATCCTGCAAGTAAATTTGCTGTTAATGGATTAACTAAATCATTAGCTAGAGAACTAGGAAAAGATAATATCAGAGTTAATGCTGTAGCACCAGGAGTAACATTAACAGATATGATGAAAGATGTTCCAGATAGTGTTATAGAACCTATTATTAAATCTATCCCATTAGGTAGAATTGGTACACCTGAAGATATTGCTAATGCATTTTTATTCCTAGCAAGTGATATGGCTAGTTATATAACTGGTGTTATTTTATCGGTTGATGGAGCTGCAAGAAGTTAAGAAGAATATATATTATATATATTCTTTTTTTCATATAATTAATAGGTGATAAAATGTTTTTTAAAAAAATTCATATAAGAATTAATATAATGTTTTTATTTTTTTTATTTATTTTTTTATTGATATTATTTAAAGTATTTTATATTCAAGTAATAGATTATAAAAAATTATCTAAGTTATCAAACGATTTATGGAATAGAAATTTACCTATTGAAGGAGATAGAGGAAATATTTATGATAGAAATGGTATAAAACTAGCAAGCAATTTAACAACATCTTCTTTAATTCTTATTCCTAATCAAATAAAAAATAAAGATGAAACTACAAAAAAATTATCTGAAATACTTAATGTAAGTTATGATGACATGTATAAACATGTAACTAAAAAAACTAATATTGAAAGAGTACATCCTGAAGGAAGAAGATTAAATTATGATATTGCCAATAAAATATCATCATTAAATTTACCGGGTGTATATTTAGTAAGAGAAACAAAAAGAAAATATAATTACGATAAAATGCTTTCTCATGTACTTGGATTTGTTGGAATAGATAATCAAGGATTAAGTGGACTAGAACTAGAATATAATAATTATTTAACAGGTAAATATGGCTCCTTAAAATATCTAAGTGATGCGAAAGGAAATATCATGTCAGGTAAAACATACTATGAAATGCCAGCTAATGGAATTAATATGACATTAACTATTGATTATAATATTCAAAGATCACTAGAAAGAGAACTTGAAAATACTCAAATAAAATATAATCCTGATCATTTAATAGGAATAGTAATGAATCCTAATACAGGTGAAATACTTGCAATGTCTTCTCGTCCAAATTTTAGTCCTTCTAATTATCAAAATTATTCTATAGAAGAAATAAATAGAAATCTACCAATATGGATGACCTATGAGCCAGGTAGTACATTTAATATTGTACCACCCGAAAGTGATACCTAATTAATAATACTCATATTTGCTATAAATATGCCTAAATAATAATGATTTGACATATTCTTCATTGAGAGGTAGCATTCAATCAATGGAGGATTTTTTATGACTATT
>JALERC010000096.1 GCA_022763805.1 Mycoplasmatota bacterium
TAATATATGATTTTTATTTGGTTCATTGTTACATTTATCTTCTAATTTTTTTAACCAAGTAGGTTTAATATCTATCATTTCACCAGTTTTTTCATTATATACTGATTTACCATTTAAACTATCTGGAGTAGCATTTCTTAAATATATTATTGTTAAATCAGGATCAATTGTTTTAACCCTAGCACTTTTTCCATCAGAAGATTTACCATGTAAAAATACAGGAATATCAGCCTCAATTGCCCCATTAATAATATCTTCTTCCTTAATTTCTTCAAAATTTAATCCATAAGGATTTCTTCTCTTCACAAGTCTTTTTTGTTCTTCTTCATATTGTTTATTTTCTTCTGGAGTCATATTAGCAACTTGAGTTAATGTTGCTGTTTGAAATAAATCTCTCATCATATATTTGTCAAGATATTCTTTCATATCTGTTGTTGAAAAATCTCCATTATAACTTCTTGAATCAGTATGAAATCTTATTCCTGCTAATATACCTCTTTTTGATACAAGAGTTTGAGTTCTATCATCAATTAACCATTTAACTGGAGAAACTTCTACCCAAACATAATCTCCATCTCTATATTTTTTTCCATTAGATAACTTAAAATATCTACCACAATAATCAGAATTAGCCTTAACTCGAATATACTTTTTTCCATTGTATTCATATTCTTCATATGTTACTGCTTGAAATCCTTGAGATGGTTTGTTGTACGGAGTACTATCAAATGTATAATTTCTTCCAGTTTGTCTTAATCTTCTACTTTGATAATCGCTTTCTAATTGCCTTTGAGTTCTATCATCTGGTGCAAATTGAGGATATTCTCCATACTCAACTTCTTCTGTACCATTGTATCCCCTCACTCTGTTCGGGGAGATTTGAGAAAACAAATATGATGATAGCAAAGCTGGGCGGATGGCTCCATTACGTTGATAACGATATTCGTAATACCTTGAACCATCTTTGTTAACGCTGCGAACGTCCCCATTGCCATCGGAAGATCTAATATAACACCACCCTGTTCTTCCTTTTAAACTACTATCATCTGGTGTCATATATGTGCAACTATCTTCACAAAAACCACCTGTTAAAACAACTAAATCAGTAATAGCAGATTTTGTTCCATATTTTTCTAAAACATCTAATTGTCTTCCACCATTAACTCCCCAAACTTGTTCTTCAGAAAGTAATGTTAATTCTTTATCAAAATTCATTAAAATCACCGATTCTACTTTACCATAAATATCTCTATTTTTAGGTTTTTTTTTTTATTTTTTTTACATTTTTTATAATATTTTGTAAAATTAATCCTCATTTAAACATATTTTTTTAAAATAATTTTCATTTGAATACAATATATGTGCATATAAAGCATTCTTCCTAATAGTTACATATTCTTCATCTATTACATTTTTATTTTACAATTTTTCTAAATTTTTTAAGTGTCTTCTTAATCTTTTTTTAGCAGACAATCTTAACTTTCTAATAACTTTTCCACTAGGAGTCAATATATGTCTAAACCCTAAAAAATCAATTCCATTTTATGCTATACCAATTTGTGTTTTTTCGTTAAGATCTAAATTAAGTTCGCTATTACAGACTTCATTTATTCTTTTTAGACATTATTGTAAATATTTTTTATCATGATGAATTAAAAATAAAATCGTCCATATATCTAACATAATTTTTAATTCTTTTTTTATTAATCTATCAATCCTATTTAAATAATACAAAGCAAACCATTGGCTTGATTGATTACCCATTTGCAAACCTTTATCATTATTGTTAGGTTGCTCTTTGATTATCTTTTCTAAAAACCATATTTCATCATCAGAAAATCCAGCTTTTCTCAAATTACTTATTAAAATATTATGATTTATACTTGGAAAGTACTTTCTAATATCACATTTTAAATAATATACCTTATTATTATTTTCTTTAAAATATTCTTTTTTTAGGAAATATGCTAATCTATACATACTAAATAAAGTTCCTTTATTTTTTCTCAAGCAACATTATCATATATTAATATTTTGTCTAATCTAGGAATAATAGAATGTCACAAAAATACATTAATACAACTCTATCCCTATATGGTAATGCCGATAAATCTAAATTAGATGGTATTAAATCAATATTTTCTTCATGATGTAAAATAGTGTCTTCAATATTTAATTGTCTATTGTTAATTGAATTTTCTATTAAATTAGCAATAGTTAACATATTATCTTGATTATAGTATCCCATGCATACTGTTAAGTCGCCTTGTGGGTCTGCATCTAATAATAATACTTTCTTACCTAACTTTGATAATGCTACACCTAAACTTAAAGTGGTTGTCGTTTTACTAACTCCACCTTTTTGATTTGATATCGCTATAACTTTACATTTTGACATCTAATTCTCCTTTTTATTTTTAGTTACTTAAGACAAATCACCTATCTAAATGGAGTGCAGAATTTACAAAAAAAATCGCCTATTTTTATAAAAAATAAGCAATTTATCCATATTCAAACAAAAATAAAAAATGCTCTCAATCCCTTATAAAATAAAGTTTTAAAGCACTTTTTCAAATTACGAGTTACATAAATGGTCAGCATCAATATGTAAAATTGTACCCGGAAGATAAAAATAATTTGACCTATCTAAATTTCTAAAAGAATCTACCCTAAAATCATCCATATCCACTGCATCAACTAAATCCTCTTCTTTTGAATCAGCATGTAATCTAATATATTTACCTTTTAAAAAATATAAATCC
>JALERC010000099.1 GCA_022763805.1 Mycoplasmatota bacterium
TCACCACTTGATTACTACTATAGTATATACCAAATAACACATTATTATCAAAATTTTTAAAAATTTGATAATTTCGTGTGTTTTTAGTATGCCTATAATATCATAAAAAATTATAGTTGACAAATCTTAGAATGTCATAAATAAAAATTAGAACATAGTGTTCTAATTATTTTAATCCACATGTAGGATCTGTTGCTGTTACGCCAATATTTAATAGTGTTAATAAGAATTCTACTAATGTTGGAATTAAGAATAAAATTCCTAAGCATAATAATCTTGTTGTAAAATTCTTATTAGCTTGATTCATTGAATCTTCCTTGCTAGCAAATGTTGCTTTAACATAATCAGTAATTCCAAGTACAACAGCTAGAATTAATCCTCCAACTCTAACTACATCTAGTACCCATTGTAACCATTCAATAAGTTCTTGACTGAATACTCCGCATCCTTGTCCTTGAATCTTTATATTTAATTTAATTCCTGGTTTTACAGCTTTAAATGCATTTGCAGATTCTTGTCTTTCTTTTTCTGTTTGATCTGCATCTTTATCTTCTTCAGCGGTTGATGGTTCGTCACGAAATTGATCATTATTCTTTGTTGATACACTACAAAATGCATCATTTCCAGAACTACCGCATCTTGCATATAATGTTGGACATTTTCTTGTTTTTATAGCTTCACTAAAATCACTTGCTTTTACAGCACCATCAACTTTATCAGATATTTTCCATCCTGTTTTACTAAATGTATAATCAATTTTCTTTTTACCATCAGATACTATTGTAATATTTGGTCCTTTATCATTTTGATTTCTAGATGTTGTAAGTTTACTATCATATGTACATGATATAGTATCTTTAGATGAACTACTTTCTTCAGGACTTTTTCCATCAATAGTTTTATTATTATTGTCTTCTTTCGATAATTTGACAACAGCTTTACTTTTCGAATTAGGATCTATAAAAAAATTATATGTTTTAACTCCAGCATTAGTTGATGCTATTGTATAATTTAATTGTTTAGGACATATTATTGTATTTTTTGAATCACTTACAAAACGACTTGCAGGTATTTCATGTTTTGTAACAAGTGTATCATAATTACCATCTTTATGATTATTGCTTATTGAAACACTAACAGGTTTACTACCACTACTTCCAACAGTAAATGTAACTGTATCTCCACTTAATAATTTATAATTGCATGTTGCACATGCATATTTATTGCAATCAGCAGCAAAAACATTTGTAAAGCATAAAAATGTAATAAATAAAAATATTAAATATTTAAACTTCTTCATTATTTCACCCCTTAATATCCACAACTTAATTCTACATCAATTTTGTAATCTTTCATTCCGTATGGTGATTTAGGATATATATAAATATATGAATTCTTTAAGTCACATTGTTGATTTGTTTTATGATTTACAAATTTATCTGTTTCATATCCAATGTTGTACATTGCAGTATCTAAATCAATCGTAATTCCATCTTTTTCAAATGATTTTAATATTGCATAATTATTATCTTTATCATTAAAATCATGATAGAAAACTTGTTCGTAGTATGTTTTTCCGACATGTTCCATTAAATTTTCTAATTGTTTTTTTGGCCCACCTTCATAATTTACAATTTTGTTTACAATAAATAGTGCTAATGCTATTCCAAAAAAAATAATTGCCAATTTTAAATTCTTTTTATTATCTTCCATCTTATCCCTACCTTACTATTAATATAATACCATAAAAAAAAGTAAAATAAAATATAATTTATTTTACTAATTTTAATGTATTATTTTTGATCCTTCTACATTTTCAACTTCAAAATATTTATATGAAGGAAACTCATTATTTAAAATTGAATATATACTTTTAATGTCATCATTGTTTTTAAATGCAATAAAATAACATGAACCACTTCCTGATAATGTATGATTAACATTGTAATTATTTAAAAAATTTCTTAATTTTTGTAATTCTTTTGGTATTACATAATTAAAATCATTATGTAATAAATTATTAATTGGCACTCTTGTTGTTTTAATACTATCTATTTTTTTAAACATTTCCTTTGTTGATAATCCAAAATTAGGAACAATTAATAAATATTGTTTGTAAATATTGTTTTCTAATTCTTCAATTTTATTACCATAATTAGTTACTAATTTATATCCTGCATGGATAAAATATGGTGTGTCTGTTCCTACTTTAGCTCCAATTTGTCCTAATTCTTCTTTTGTTAAATTAGTATTATACATTATATTTAATCCTAGTAATACTCCTGCAGCATCAGTAGATTCTCCGCCTAATCCTGACATAATTGGTATTCTTTTTTTAATAGATATATGTATATTATTTAATTTTAAATTTGTAAATTCAAAAAATAATTTACATGCTTTATAACAACTATTATTTATATCTTTAGGAATGTCTTCATTTTCAGATTCAATAAATATTCCATCAATTGAGTTTTCTTTTTCTTCAATAGTAATCGTATCAAATAAATTAATTGTTTGATTAATTAAGACTATATCGTGTAAAGCTAGTTCTTTATTATTCTCTAATACATTTAAAAATAAATTTAATTTAGCAGGACACTCTATTGTAATTTTTTTCATATCATCATCCTTATTCTTCAAAACATAAATATTTTAACACTTTTCTATAAAAAATAATATATTTATTTAATGTATTTTCCAATATTAAGTATAATTCCAACTCCTATATATAGTATTAGTAAACTAGAACCACCATATGAAAGAAAAGGAAGAGTTACACCAGTTACCCTTTATAGTGTGGTAAAAAAATAAGGGGTTACCTTTCTTTTTTAAACTTTAATAGAATTTGCAAGATAAGATAACACTTTAAATTTTAAATTGATTTTGACTTCTTTTTTATCACCATAATCATAAACAACAATGCTATCTATTAATCTTTTAATCAAAGTTCTACTTGGCTTTTTCATACTTACATATTTTTCAACTAAATACCTACAACGAGTAAAATCCATTTCAGCTCTTTCATTTGATAAGTTATTGTATTTAGACTCTAATTTTTCTTTTTCTTTATTTAAAACTTGCAAATTATTTTCGTAATCTTGTGATAATTTTTTAAATATATCTAGTGAAATATGACCTTCCAATTTGTCATTATATAAACTAGATATATTATTCATTTCTTTATCAATTTTTATTTGTATTGCATCTACATTATTTTTTAATTCTAATAAATCTTTATTATAGATATAAACAGAATCTTCTACTAAATTTCTAATATCGTAATGTTTAATAAATTCTTCGCCAATTTCTTTTAAATAATTTATTACATCTTTTTCTAATAAATCATAATTTAATCTATTAGGAGTACAACCTGATGCTTTTCCTTTTCTATTGTAGTAATTACAACTTGTATATTTAGTTTGAGTTTCAGTAGATCTTGTGCATGTAATACCTAAAGAACGACCACAATTACCACATACAAGTAAACCAGATAATAAATACTTATCAAAATCTCTTTGCTTTGGTTTTGTATGTCTTTTCTTTACTATTTCTTGTACTTTATCAAAATCTTCTTTATTTATAATTGGTTCATGTGTATTTTTAACTACAATGTATTCTTCTTTTTTTGTTTTACGACACTTTTTATTGTTATAACTTATTTTTTCGTGTGTATGTTGTACCATATTACCAATATACATTTCATTAGTTAAAATATTTCTTAATGTAGAATGTTTCCAAATACC
>JALERC010000012.1 GCA_022763805.1 Mycoplasmatota bacterium
ATTGATTTTCTTTCTTTTTTAGTGTATTATTTGTATCAGACATATGAATTTTCCTTTCTGTTTGTTGCGAATAGATATTATAGATTATTCATGTGTCTTTTTCAATGCAAGTTTGTTGCACTTCAAATTTAAATTAACAAATATAAAGATTTTTGACAATAATAAACAAATATATTATAATGCTATATATAAAGATAACAAATTTGTTGGTTATGATAATCCATTTGTTATCGATAATTATAAAATAAAGTATTAAAAAAAAAGGAGTTTAAAATGGGAGAAAAATGGTGTTCTATTATAGCAGAAAATGGAAAAGATCATAAAGCAAATTGTAGTTCTCATCTAATGGGATTCAAAGTATGTATTGATATGTTATCTTTAAATGGAGCTGATGTATCATATCCAGGATATTTTAAAGAAACTGATATTGGTGAAATGATATATCAATTAGTTTCAAATGGTAACATTGCAACTTTGTATTTTAATTTAGATAAAAATGATAAACAATGCCAAGTATACATGCCTGAAAATCCAACTAAAGAGCAATTAAAGACTTTTAAAGAAAATTATGTAAATAATCTTAAAGATGTTAATGTAGGATTGTCTGGTGTTGAAGGTGAATTTCTTAAAGAAATGGAATATGTAGATCCTGAAACTATAGGAAAAGCGAGATAATAATTATCTCGCTTTTATTTTATTATTTTCATTTCGATTAGTTTTATAATTATTTAAGAATAGTAAAAAATCATTATTTGAATTACAATTTGACATTCTATCATTTAATTCTTCATCTTTTTTTAGAGATTTTCTAATTTTACTAATCATATCATCAGGTTCATCAAATTTCATTTTCAAATTTACATTCTCTTCTAAAGATATTTTTATCTCGTATTCATTAAAATCATCATTTATATCACTTTGATATACTGTTTGATTAATTGTTTCTAATTCTTTTAAATATTCATAATCATATATGTATGGACTATAACTTTTGATTTTATCAAAATAATGATTATATGATTCGTATTGTTTAATCTTATTTATAATATTTGATTTTAAGTAATTCATATTAGTAAAGAAGGTATTCTTGTTATATTCAAATACTGAATTATCAACTTTAAAATCAAATAGATCACTATTCTCCATATATAATTTTTTGTATCTCAATAATTCATATTTATAATAATTAATAAAAAATTTGTTATTACCTAAATCTTTTATAATCATTTTTTCTAATAAAGTAATTTTATTTAATATAACTTTTTCATTTGTATCTGCAATATTTGCTGTAATATTAAATAAATTAATAAATTCTTTTTTTCTTCTTTGAGTAAATAATGATTCACATACATTAAATATGTCAAATAAATTTACAATTCTATCCTTTAGTTCTTTTTTCATAGCCCACCTCATTATGATTTAATTATAGCATAAAAAAAACGATTAGTTATCGTTTTTCTTTTCTAATTTTGTAATTGTCCCATCTTCGTTTTTAATATATACATTATTTAACTCATTTTGAAATCTATTTTTAAAATTTTTAATATATTGTTCTCTTAATTCTTTTCTTTCTTTTTCTTCTTCTTTAGTTAATTGTCTAGTTTTAGCAATTTTAGCTAATTCATTAATTCTTTCAATCATTATTTTTTTATTCTGAAGACTTCTTTTTTGAATTCTTCTCCCCTGTCTTCAAAACATTTATATTGATCCCATGATGCACATGCAGGACTTAATAGAACAGTATAATTCTCTTTTGCATTTTTAATAGCTTCATGAGTTGCTTCAACTAATGTATCTACTACTATACATTTGATGTTTTCACTATCTGCAAATTCTTTAATTCTATTTTTAGTTTCACCATAAGAAATTATCAATTTTACATTATCTAAATGTCCTTTTAAAGGTTCAAATGAATGTCCTCTATCAAGACCACCTAATAATAATATTGTAGGATTCTTAAACGAATCAACAGCGATAATAGTTGAATCAACATTTGTAGCTTTAGAATCATTATAATATTCTACTCCATCAATTGTATCAACATACTCTATTCTATGTTCAACTCCACCAAATTTATTTAAGTAATTAAATATAATTTCATTAGAAACATTAAATTCTTTAACAGCCATAATAGCACACATAATATTTTCATAATTATGTACACCTTTTAATTTAATATCTTTTAATTTAATTATTTCTTCACCTTTATAATATATTGCATCATTTTTAATCATGCAATCAGCTTCTTCTGTTGATGAAAAATATAATTTATTACTATTAATATCTTCAGTTAAATTTAATACATCAATATTATTTTTATTTAATATAGCTAAATCATCTGCTGTATGTTTATTAAAGATTTTTTTCTTCATGTTTTTATATACAGCATAACTTTCATGGAAATCCAAATGTACTTGATATAAGTTAGTAAGTATACTTATATTAGATTTAAAATCATGCATATCAACTAATTGATGATCAGATATTTCTAGTACTAAAATAGAATTATCTTTTACTTTAGGAACTAATGATGATACAGGATATCCTATATTACCACCTAAAAGTACATCTAATCCAGCTTGTTTTAATATATTAAATATCATTGTTGTAGTTGTTGTTTTACCATTTGATCCAGTAATAGCAATTATTTTGGCATTTTTATTTAAAAAACTATAAGCTACTTCAACTTCATTTACAACATCCATGTCTAGTGCTCTAGCTTTTAACACACACTTATGATCTCTTCTAATACCAGGGTTTTTAACAAGTACATCAAAAGAATTATCTAGTAATTTTTCTGGTTCGTCAGTAATTACATAATTAACTCCTAATTCTTTTAATATCTTAACATTTAGAGGATCTTGTTCTTTCATATCTGTAATAGTAATTTCATTATCATATTTGGAAAGTAGCTTAGCAACTTCAAATCCACTTCGTGCCATACCTAAAATTAATATTTTTTTTGATTTATACATTTTAACACCTCCATAAAATTATAACACTATTTTTTATTATTGTTAACAAGATTATTATTATACTTATTCAAAAACAAAACTAATTCTTTTCCTTTTATTTCACAATTTAACATTCTATCATATATTTCTTCGTTTTTAATATTTCCTTTTCTTTTAATATTTTCTTTAATATTATTTGCTCTTTGGATAGAATTATCATTTAATATTTTAGTTAATTCACAAGTCTTTAA
>JALERC010000024.1 GCA_022763805.1 Mycoplasmatota bacterium
AAAAATGAAAAAGGTGTATATATTACTCCAGCGTTCCCTAAATTACTTTATGTTCTTGAAGAAGACAATATAAGAAAAGATAGTAAATATTATTATTTAACAGAATTAGCAGCAAAATGTACTGCAAAAAGACTTGTTCCAGATTATATTTCTGAAAAAATGATGAAAAAATTAAAAGTTGATAAAAACGGTAATGGTAATTGTTATCCATGTATGGGATGTCGTTCATTCTTAACACCTTATGTTGATAATGACGGAAAACCAAAATATTATGGAAGATTTAATCAAGGTGTTGTTACACTTAATTTACCTGATGTAGCATTATCAAGTGATAAAGATATGGATACATTCTGGAAATTAATGGATGAACGTCTAGAATTATGTCATAGAGCATTACAAGCAAGACATAAAAGATTAAGTAAAGTAACTAGTGATGTTGCACCAATTTTATGGCAACATGGTGCATTAGCACGTCTTAAAAAAGGTGAAAGTATTCATGATTTATTACATCATGGTTACTCAACTATTTCTTTAGGTTATGCAGGTCTTTATGAATGTGTTAAATATATGACTGGACATTCACATACTGATAATGGTAAAGGTAAAGAATTTGCTTTACAAGTAATGCAAAAATTAAATGATAAATGTAAAGAATGGAAAGAAGCAGAAGATATTGACTATAGTGTATATGGTTCACCTATTGAATCAACTACATATAAATTTGCTAAATGTTTAAGAGAAAGATTTGGTAAAATAAAAGGAATTACAGACAAAAATTATATTACTAACTCATATCACGTTCCTGTATTTGAAGAAATAGATGCATTTACTAAACTAAAATTAGAAAGTGAATTCCAACAATTATCACCAGGTGGTGCTATTTCTTATGTTGAAACTCCAAATCTAACTAATAATATTCCTGCTGTTTTAGAAATCATTAATTTTATATATGATAATATTATGTATGCTGAATTAAATACGAAATCAGATTATTGTCAAGAATGTGGATATGATGGTGAAATATTACTTGATGATGATTTAGAATGGTATTGTCCTAATTGTGGTAATAGAGACCATGATAAATTAAATGTTGCAAGAAGAACTTGTGGATATATAGGAGCTAATTTTTGGAATAAAGGTAGAACTCAAGAAATTAAAGAAAGAGTTTTACATGTAGATAATAAAGTTTCTGAGGAATAATGTATGCGTTATAATATTATTCGTAAAATGGATATTGCTAATGGTCCGGGTATAAGAGTTTCAATATTCATGCAAGGATGTACATTTAATTGTAAAAATTGTTTTAATAAAGAGACTCATGATTTTAATGGTGGTAAGGAATTTACAGATGATACCATTAGTAAAGTATTAGATTTAGCTAGTGAATCTTATATTCAAGGTCTATCTATCTTAGGTGGAGAACCATTACATCCTAAAAATGTAGAAGGAACAACTAAACTAGCAAAAGAATTTAAAAAAAGATATCCAGACAAATCCATTTGGATTTGGTCTGGTTATCTTTATGATGAATATATTTGTAATTTAGATATTACAAATTATATTGATGTTGTAGTTGATGGAAGATATGAAGAAGATCTACATGATTTTAGATTATTATATAGAGGTTCTTCTAATCAAAGAGTAATTGATATAAAAAAATCAACTAAAGAAAAAATAGTATTATATGAAGGAGCATAATATGTTAGAACAAAATGTAAATATCAAAAAATTAAGAGATGATGCAAAAATACCAACTTATGGAACAGAGCATGCTGCAGGATGTGATTTATATGCATGTATTGATGAGCCTGTTACAATTAAAGCAGGAGAAACAGTCTTAATTAAAACTGGCTTAGCTATGGAAGTACCAGTTGGATATGCAGGATTAATATATGCAAGAAGTGGTCTTGCAACTAAAAAAGGTTTAGCACCAGCTAATAAAGTAGGTGTTGTAGATGCGGATTATAGAGGTGAAATTATGGTAGCACTTCATAATCATTCTGGTGAAGAAAAAATAGTTGAACCATTTGAAAGAATTGCACAATTTGTAATAGCACCATATTTAAAAGCTGTATTTAATGAAGTTTCTGAACTTAATGATACAGCACGTGGTGAAGGTGGATTTGGTTCTACAGGTACAAAATAAAAAAGAATCGCAAGATTCTTTTTATTTTTCTACTATAGCACCTACAGGGCAACCTTCCATAGCGTCTTTTACGTCTTCAACGTCTTTTTCTTCAACTTTTTCAACTACGGCTTTAGCAGTTCCTTCATCTGTAAGTTCAAATACATTGCTAGCTATTGCAGTACAAGCACCACAACCAATGCAAGTGTCAGTAACTTCAACTTTCATATTCCGCCTCCTGTAAACATTATAAGTAAAAAGTGTAAAAAAAGCAATATCACATATAAAAATATATAAAATTATGCTAAAATTAAAATAGGTGATTGTATGGCAAGTAGAATGGAAAAGTTTCATGGTGAAACTGTTACTCCGAAAAGGGTAGATAGAAATAAAAATTTATACAAGACTATTTATGGTGAAGAATCTTATACAAATATTGAGGGTATAGTAGAAACAGGTAAAAATAATACTGTTAACATAGATAAATTAAAAGAAACATTAGAAAAACATGAAAAACAAACTAGTGAAAAAAAACAACTAGTAAAAAGAGATGTTGAAATAAATATAGAACATTCTAATGACGAAGTTTATGAAGATCCTAATTATGATATTAAAGATATTTTAAATAAAGCCAAAGAAGAAAAACAAGAAGATGAGATAGATAGATATAGAAGTTTAAAAATGGAAGAATATGCCTTACTAAAAAAAATAAAAGAAAAAAAAGGTAAAGTAAAAATTAAAGAAACAGATGAAGAAATTAAAGATGAATTAATGAATACTATGAAAATTTCAAAAGAAGAATTATCTGCTTTAGAAGATTCGGAATTAGGTCTTGATTTATTTAGTGATCTTCAAAATGATAGTATTGGTGGAGAAAGTAATAAATCAATTCAAGAATTAATCAATGAAGCTAAAGATGAAATAGACGAAGAAGATAATAATAACTATATTGAAGAAACAGGTGAAATTGACAATAGTTTCAACACTGGTTCTATAAAATTATCTAAAAAAGATTTTGAAGAAATAGATAATGTTAAACTTGAAAAAAAACCTAGTATTATAGGTATTATATTAAAAATTCTAGCAATTACATCTATTATAATTGCTGTAATTGTATTCGGATTTATGTATTTACAATAAACTACATTTGTAGTTTATTTTTTATTGCAATTAATAACGGGATAAAAAAATATACAAAATATATCATATGAGATAATTTGTGTTTAATAAATGTGTCTCCGACTGTATTACTAGAAAATATAAATGCGGATATAATTACTATAATTATTCCGATAATAACATAATTAATCTTATTAGGTTTAGTATAATCACCTATAAATAATACGAGAAACGTTAATATTACATAGTAATCGAATACCCACTGAAGCGCTAAAATATTTTCCATTCTTTCAATAAATCCAAAAATAGAAATATTTTTAAGTAAATGAAATTCAGGAAATTGAAGAAGAGATGCTAATTTTATACCATAAATTGTAAGTACTAAATATGTTACAGAAAATAAGGTAAAAGAAGAAAATATTAAAGTATATATTTTATGTTTTAAAAAATTATCATCATCTTTTATTTTATTTCTTGGTATATTTAATAATAAAAATAATGGTAATATATTAAAACCTGTAAAAAAATAACTTCCTGTAATAGAATCACTAATTGAAAGAGGAAATGATTTTGTTATATCTGATTGCATAGTTAAACTAATAAGACTAATAAAAAAAAGTATTATAGTAAATGCAAATATAATAGTTGTACTCCTAATAAAAGTATCATATCCTTTAAAACAAGTATAAATTATGGCTATCATGAAACAAATAGCAATAATAATATTAGGTGTTTTGTATAAAAATTGAGAACTAATAAAAGTGAGTAAATTCCAAAATATTATAAAAGATATAAAAAAAGTAAAAATTAATATAATAAATTTTAGAATATTAGCAATAGATTTTTTAAATGAACAATCAATTATTTCATATAAATTTTTATCTGGATATAATCTACTAATATAATCAAATAAAATTAATAAACATATACCTATAATTGTTCCTATTATAATACTTATATAACTACTATTTTTTGAAAAATAAAGTAAAGTATTTAAACTCATTCCTATAAAACAACTTCTAATAACAAAGAACATTAAAGTAAGATAGTTAATTTTTTTCATTTATTATCTCCTTAATTGTATTTTGTAAAGATCCTTTAGTATTTATATTAATATCTACATAAATTTTATAATCATTTATATTTTTAATCTTTATAAATTTAGAATTTGTTTCATTAGATTTTTTAATAGCCTTATTAACTAGTTTATGAACTTCTTTATTTGCTTTTTTATTAATATTCTTAATAACCTTTTCATCTGTTAAATCTATTTTACAATTAGTTTCATTAATTGAACCAATTGATGAAATTTTAATTTTATTTGTAACTTTTGTTTTAATATTATCTAATTTTGTAACAACATAACAATCTTTATATTTAATTTTTATAACTAAATTATTTATATTATTATTTAAAATATTTATTCCTTTACTTTCGCTTTTAGTTGCATATCCAACTAATTTATAGTTTTTAAATATAGCAATATTAGACAATTTTAAATAAGTATCACTTGATGATTTATCTAAATCTTTAATGTTATCACTATTTGATACTTTTCCTTCAATAGTAATACTAGGTAGTATTGCATCTACATCATTATTAATTACATTATATAAAAATTCACTTGCTATAACTTCAGGTACATAACCAATTGTTTTATTAGAATTTTTAATATTTGTAATTATATTTTGAGAAGGAAAATTATCAAGAGGAGATAAAGTCTTTAAGACATCTTTACTAGTAGCATCTTTAGATAAAATTATGTAATATTTTTTTAACGATTCAGGATTTCTAAAAAAAGTATCCATAACATTATAAATCGGAACATTTTCATTAATAATTAATACACCAATATGTCCTAGATATATTTCTTTTGAGCTTTTACTTTCAATATCTAAAAGTGCTTCTGTAATCGTTTTTCCTTTTCCACTAATTATAGATGTTTTACTATTTCCTTCTTTTTCAGAGGATGAACTATTTTTGGTATTTGCAACCATTAATGATAATTCATACATTTTATCTTTATAATCTATACCAGCACCTGTAATAATAGCAAAATCACTTAATTCACTATAGTTATAACATCCAGTAAATAATAAACAAATTAAAAAAAGTATTTTAATCTTCATTACTATCATCCAATCTTAATTTATTATTTGATAAATACCTGTACTTATCTTTATTTTTAGGTTTAATAGACAAATTTAAATAATCTGTATAAGGTATTCCAAGTACCTCAATAGAACATAGTTTTGTTAAAAATATTAATAACGCTACAACAAATCCAATTAATCCCATTACTGTAGAAAAGAATAAAAATAGAAATTTCCAAAAACGAAGTGCATTTATAAAATCAATATCTGTAAATAAAAGTCCTGTAATTGCAGAAATTGCAACTATAATAACAACAATAGGAGAGACAATACCTGCATTAACTGCAGCATCACCTAATACTAAAGCACCAACAATACTTATACTTGTTCCCATGTTTGATGGCATTCTCATATCTGCTTCTCTTAATATCTCAAATGTAATCATAAAAATAAATACTGCAAATGCGGTAGGAAAAGGGACGGTCGATCTTTGAACTGCTAAAGAAATTAGTAAAGTATCTGGTATTATTTCTTGATTAAATGTTGTAATAGCAACATATAAGGAAGGTACTAATATAGTTGTAAAAAAAGCCATTAGTCGTAAGTATCTTGTAATGCTACCATTAACTGATTTTTGATATTCATCTTCAGGACTTATTAAAAAGTCATTAAATAAACCTGGTATTATAAGTACAAAAGGTGAATTTTCAACAATAATACATATCTTACCATTTAATAACGATTTGCATGCTAAGTCAGGTCTTTCTGATATTATCATAGTAGGAAATAAAGTTCTTTTGTCATTATTTAAAAAATCTCTTATATGACTAATATCTAATATTCCATCAATGTTTATTTTTTTTAGTTTACGATATATTTTAGATACATTAGATAAATTAGTAATATCATTTATAAAACTAATACATACTTTAGTTTTTGTTCTTTTTCCTATAACTAATTCTTTAAATCCTATATTAGAATCTTTGATTCTTTTTCTAATAAGTCCAATATTTTTATTATAATTTTCAGTAAAAGAATCTTTTGATCCTCGCAAAGTAACTTCTGTTAAAGTATTAGTTACACCTCGATCTAAAGATTCTTTTGTTTCTAAATATAAATAATAATCATCAATAAAAAGAAGTGTAAAACCATTAGATAAATAGTAATCAATCATAGAAAAATCTTTACTTTTAGATACCTTACCATTATAAATATTTTCTTCTATATTCTTAAATCCATTCTTTTTTATATTCACAATCGCATTTATAACAAAATCACTAACGGTATCATTACTAGTGACACTTTCTAAATACATAAGTTTTATTTTCTTTTTTTTAATAGTAAATTCACGAGTTACTAAATCTGGGTTCATATATATTCCTCCACTATAATTATGTTAAATTTGTAAAAAATTATTCATAATTAGTTAAATATGTTATAATTAGTCTAGGTGATATAATGAATGATATTTTAAGTAGAGTACTACAAATGGTTATACTTACATTCATTTTTGTAGTAAGTATTATCCCAGTTATAAAAAAAATAGCAGAACATGTCGGTGCTTTAGATATACCAAATGAAAGAAAAGTACATACTAAACCTATGCCTAGATTAGGTGGTCTTGGAATTTATTTAGGTTTTCTTCTAGGATATATGGTATTTGGAGAGCCTAGTGCTATTATGAATTCAGTATTAATAGGAAGTTTTATCATTGTAATAACAGGTGTTATGGATGACATAAAACCATTAAAGGCAAGTATAAAATTTATCGGGCAGTTAATTGCTGCATTAATTATTGTTTTTTATGGTAATTTAGTAATACATGAATTAACTGCATTTGGTCTTACATTATCATTTGGTATTCTTGCTTATCCTGTTACATTGTTTTTTATATTAGGATGTATTAATTGTATTAATTTAATAGACGGGTTAGATGGTCTTGCTGCGGGTATTAGTTCGATTTATTTTTTAACAATAGGTATAATTGCTGTTATTCAACAAAAACTAGGTTTAGATTGTGTTTTAACATTTGTTATGCTAGGTTCTACTTTAGGTTTCCTAGTTCATAATTTTAATCCAGCAAGTATATTTATGGGTGATTCTGGTTCAATGTTTTTAGGTTTTATTATTTCGGTAATAGCTCTTTTAGGATTTAAAAATGTTACTATGACTTCACTTATTATTCCTCTTTTGATTCTTGCTATTCCAATTCTAGATACTGTTTTTGCAATTATTAGAAGATTAATTAAAGGAGAAAGTATATCAAAACCAGATAAATTTCATATACATCATCAGTTATTAAAAAGAAATTTTTCGCAAAGATCTACTGTACTTATTATTTATTTAATAAATTTATTATTTGCTTTTGCATCAATAGTTTATTTCTTAAAAGATAGAACATTAGGATATATAATTTATTTTATTTTACTTGCTATAGTACTAACATTTGTATTTACCACAAATGTTGTATATGAACATAAAGGAAGATTAAAAAAATTATTTAAAAAGAATAAATAATAAAATAATGAGTCATAATATACATAGGTGATATTATGGCTCAAATTTATGATACTTTGTTTAGAGGATTAATCTCATTATTAGTTCTTTTTATTATAACTAAAATAATAGGACGTAAACAAGTTTCACAATTAACTTTATTTGATTATGTTATAGGTATATCTATAGGTAATTTTGCAGCTGAGATGACTATTAATCTTGAATCAAAAGAAATACTAGGTACTATTGCTGTTATAGAATTTGGACTTATAGCATATATAGTATCATTTTTTACTATGAAGAGTTTTAAACTTAGAAAACTATTCACAGGTCCTCCTACAACATTAATTGATAAAGGAGAAATAATATATGAAAATTTAAAAAAAGTTCATTTTGACATTAATGATTTGTTACAAGAATTAAGAATTAATGGTTATTTTGATATAAATGATGTTGAATATGCATTAATGGAAGCTAATGGAGAAGTTAGTGTTCTAGCTAAATCAATGTATCAAACAGTAAAACTTAAAGATTTAAATATTAAACAAAGTGATGAAGGATTAGTTGCTAATCTAATTATTGATTCAACATTAATGGATAATAATTTAAAAAATGCACATAAAACTAAAAAATGGTTAGATAAAGAACTTAAAATTAAAGGTTATAATAATTATGATAATATATTACTTGCTACATTAGATAAAAATGAAAAAATAGTAGTATATGAAAAAAATTATGAGAAGAAAGACAATGTACTTAACTAGTAATTGTTTTTTTTATGTTTAATTGATATAATTAAAATAGGGTGAAGTATATGACAAGACATTTCTGTGCATCAGTGTTTGTAATTGACCCAGACACTAAAAAAATATTATTAGTTAAACATAAAAAATTTAATAAATGGGTCCAACCTGGAGGTCATATTGAAGAAAATGAAACTCCTGAAGAAGCAGCATTAAGGGAAACATACGAAGAAACAGGGGTTAAAGTAAAACTATTAGGTGAAAGATTTCCTCGCGAGGATGATTTTATAAGACCTTTAGGTATACAAAGAAATACAAATAATCAAGGGGATTTACATATTGATATTACATATGTGGGTATTCCAGTTAATAAAATAGATACAACTGTTAGTAATGAGTCAACTGATATTGGATGGTTTGATAAGATGGAATTATTATATCTTAATGTATTTCCTGATATAAGAATTACTTATGATTATATTATGAGAGAAGTGATTAAATAATGAATTTTGAACTAACAACTTTTTGGGTTAATATATTACTTCCAATATTATCAATTTTAATTCCAGTTTTTGCAACATTATATACAGTAAATAATCGTATTAAAGCTCAAAATAAAGAAAATCATCAACCATATGTTGTTTTAGATAGTGTAGTTGATATAGATAAGATTAACGAATTTTCATATCATTTAACTCCTGTAGGGAGAGAATATAAAAAAGAAAATCCTGTAATAGATTATGATGATCTTAAAAGTAAGAATGATATTAATATAAAATTAGTGCTAAAAAATATTGGATATGGTGTAGCTACTAATATTAAATTTTATGATTTACTTACAGGAGAACAAATTCACGGTAATCAAGCAAGTAATGATGATCAAAATCAAAAATTGTTTACAACTTTTGATATACAAGCAGGAGATGAAAAGGGTGTTCAATCTCGTGTTATTAATTTGGTAAAAGATGATGTTATAGATCATATAAGAATACTTTGTATATATCATGATTTAAATGAAAACATTTATAATTTCATTATTAGTATTAATGCTAAACCTAATGGCCATTATGATTTCTTTGCATATCAACAATCAAGTAAAAGTTATAAAAAATGGATTAAAGAAAATAATAAAGAATACAAACAAATACTAAAAAAATACGATTAAAAAAGATAACAATTTTGTTATCTTTTTTTAATACAAATACAAATAAAAACGATAATTATTAATGAGCATATGATAATAACATCTATATTACTATTCTTTTTTTCTTGCCACATTCCTAATTTGTTTTTTTGAGCATATTTTTGATTTTCATAAAGTATGTCAGTATATTTATAATCATCATAAATATATTTTACTTCACCATATCCATTTTTTATTATTTCACTTTGAAGTAATTTACCATCAACGAATATCCATGCTAGTGTTCTATCATATTTGTCCTTTTTATTGTTTTCATATTCTAAAGTGATTGTTTTAGCATTTTTTAAACTATTACAAGTAAATTCACTTGATTCTTTACCATAATATTCTACTTCATTAGTACTTTCTGGTGTATCAATTGCTAAAAATCTTACTTTAGTATTAACACCATCTATATTAAACCATGCTGTATCACCATCAACACATTTTGTTAATTTAACACTTGCATTGCAATTAATCATAAATATAAAAAAACAGATAAATAAAAAATAAATTTTTTTCATAAAAAAACACCTCAATAATATAATAGCAAATATTGATATAAAATTAAATATTTGTTAAAATTATCAATAGGAGGGTTATATGAAAAAGAGGAAGTTTGATATTCTTGCAATAATTACTTTTGTTGTTTTATCAATATTATTTGTAATGAAAATGATTCAAAATGATACGTTCTATTATATAAAAATAGGGGAAGATATTTTAAAATATGGTGTTGATATGATTGACCATTATTCAATACATAATTTAAAATATTTATATCCTCATTGGTTATATGATGTTTGTATTTATTTAGTTTATAATTTTAAGGGTTTTTTTGGACTTTATGTTATGAATATATTAATATGCTCTTTAGGTGCTTATATTGTATATAAGTTTTATGAGGATGATAAGTTTTTCGGACTTATATTTGGTATATTATTTATTATATTATTAGGAGTAAATATTACTGCAAGATCACAATCTATTAGTTATATTATATTTCTATTAGAAATAATTAATATAGAAAAATTTATAAAAACAGGAAGAAATAAATATTTAGTATTCTTATTTATGTTACTTTTATTATTGTTTAATACACATATGGCAATGTATCCAGTATTTTATGTTATATTTATTCCTTATTTTGTCGAATATTTAATAAGTTTAACTAAACTAAATAAAAATAAAGAATTTAAGTTTACTAATTATGAAATAGAAAAAAATAAACATATTAAAAAATTATTTATTTTCATGATTCTATCAATTTTTACAGCAATTCTTACGCCTATTGGGATGAAAAATACTTTAGAGTATATATTCTACAATAAAGGTGGAGAAATGATTAAATATATAAAAGAACATAGAGCTTTAACTTTATTAGAAACTCCACAATTTTGTTCTGTATTATTTGCTACATTAGTTAGTTCATTATTTTTAAATATTAGATTCAAATTAAGAGATGTATTTATGCTTTTAGGTTTCTTATTACTCTCATTTATGGGTGAAAGAAATATAAGTTTATTCTATATTATATGGGTATTATTATTTGGAAGAACAATTGTTAATTATGTTAAAAAATATGATAATAAAACGATTGAAAATATAACAAAATTTATATTAAAATATAGTATTTGCTATTTATTAATTATATTTATAATACTTATAAACTTTTTAAAAAATAATGATAGTAAGTACTTAAGTACTAAAATGTATCCTATAAAGGCTACAGAATATATTAAAGAAAATCTTGATTATAAAAATATAAGAATTTTTAATGAATATAATTTTGGTAGTTATTTGTTATTTAATGACATTAAAGTATTTATTGATTCAAGAGCAGATCTTTATGAAAAGAATTTTAATCATTCGAAAAGATCAATAGTTGAAGATGCAATGGAAATAAATAGAAAAAATTATAATGAAATTTTTGAATATTATGATATTACACATATATTACTATATAATACCAATTTTATATGTGATTATTTAAAGAAAGATAAAAATTATAAAATAATATATAAAGATGAAAGATATTTATTATTTGAAAGAAAGGTTTAATCCTTTCTTTTATAGTGCACTTTACACAAAGGTATATTTTGTGATATAATATCGCGAGTAAATGAGGGAGTGAATTATGGAAAAAATTAGAAATATTGCGATTATTGCTCACGTTGACCATGGTAAAACAACATTAGTTGATAAAATGTTACAAATGTCAGGAACTTTTAGAGATAATGAAGATATCTCAGATAAATCAATGGATTCAAATGCTATTGAAAAAGAAAGAGGAATTACAATTCTTGCTAAACCAACAGCAATTAATTATGAAGGATATAGAATTAATATTTTAGACACTCCAGGACATGCTGATTTTGGTGGAGAAGTTGAAAGAATCATGAATATGGTTGATGGTGTTTTATTAGTAGTAGATGCTTATGAAGGTACAATGCCACAAACTAGATTCGTTCTTAAAAAAGCTTTAGAAGCTGGTGTTACTCCAATAGTAGTTGTAAATAAAATTGATAAACCAACTGCAAGACCAGAACAAGTAGTTGATGAAGTATTAGATTTATTTATTGAATTAGGTGCTGATGAAGATCAACTTGAATTCCCAGTAGTTTATGCATCTGCAATTAATGGTACATCAAGTATGTCACCTGATGTAAGTACTCAAGAAGAAACTATGAAACCTATTTTAGACTTAATTATAAGTCATATTCCAGCTCCACGTGTTACAGAAGGAACATTACAATTTCAACCAGCATTACTTGATTATAATGATTATGTTGGACGTATTGGACTTGGACTTGTTAAACGTGGTAGTGTTAAAGTTAATCAAATGGTTTCATGTGTTAGATTAGATGGTTCAATTAAACAATTCAGAATTCAAAAAATGTTTGGTTACATTGGATTAAAACGTATTGAAATTAATGAAGCACATGCTGGTGATTTTATTGCTATTGCAGGTCTTCCAGATATTTCAGTAGGTGAAACTGTTTGTGAAGTAGGACATGAAGAAGCTTTACCAATTTTACGTATTGATGAACCAACATTACAAATGACTTTTGGTACTAATACATCTCCATTTGTTGGAAGAGAAGGAAAATTATTAACAGCTTCTAAAATTCAAGAAAGATTATTTAAAGAAACAGAAAGAGACGTATCTTTAAAAGTTGAAAGAGGAGAAGGAGAAAACTGGACTGTATCAGGTCGTGGGGAACTTCACTTATCAATTTTAATTGAAAACATGAGACGTGAAGGATTTGAACTTCAAGTATCTAAACCAGAAGTTATTATTAAAGAAATTGATGGTGTTAAATGTGAACCATTCGAAGAATTACAAATTGATTTACCTGATGAATATGTTGGTGCTGTAATAGAAGCTTTAGGAAATCGTGAAGCTGTCATGGAAAATATGAGTAATCAAGATGGTCAAACAAGAATTCATTATACTATTCCATCTCGTGGATTAATTGGATTCTCAACAGATTTTATGACAATAACAAAAGGTTATGGTATGTTAAATCATACTTATAAAGAATATAGACCTATGGCAGGAGAAACAGTTGGTGAAAGAAAACTTGGTGTATTAGTTTCTATGGAAAATGGTAAATCAACTGCATATGCTTTAGGACAACTAGAAGATCGTGGTGTTATGTTTATTGAACCTGGTGTAGATGTTTACGAAGGTATGATTGTCGGAGAACATACTCATGAAAATGATTTAGTTGTAAATGTAGTTAAAGGTAAAAACTTAACTAATACAAGAAGTGCTGGTAAAGACCATACTGTTGTATTAAAAAGACCTAGATTATTCTCATTAGAAACTGCACTTGATTATATTAATAGTGATGAATTATTAGAGGTTACACCTGTAGCATTCAGATTACGTAAAAAATATTTAAAAGAACAAGATCGTAAAAAATTTAGAAAATAGGACTTTTATAGTCCTTTTTTTAATTTTGAGAATTATATATTATATGTTATAATATAATTGGTTCTAAAAAATTAGAAGAGGTGTAAAATGGAATATGCTAAAAGATTTCTTGCCTTGGTTTTAATAGTACTAGGTCTTGTTAGTATAAGCCAAGTTAAAGATAATAAAAAAGCATCTGATGATATAAAATTAGTTACATATGATACAATAGATTTAGTACAAAGAGTTAAAGAACAAAGAGAATATAATAAAATACATGATACTAAAGAAGAAGTAGTTGAAGAAGTAATTATAGAAGTTCCTAGATATCATGGACTTACAAGAGATGAAGTTGTTAATAAAGCAAGTCTTTTTCTTAATAGTTCTTTATCTGGTACAGCACCAATATTCGTTGATTATGCTATTCAAAGAGGAGTAGATCCATTACTTGCTATTGGAATTGTTCTTCAAGAAACAGGATGTTATTGGTCTTGTAGTTCATTAGTTAATTATCAAAATAACGTTGGTGGTATGATGGGTTATGGTGGAGCTTTATCATTTCCAACATTAGATGATGGAATAAGAGCATTTATAGATAATATTGCTAATAATTTTGTTGCATATGGTCTTACAGATGCATATTCAATGAATCCTAAATATGCTGAAGACCCATTATGGGCAGATCGTGTAACAGCGTATATTAATAAAATTATTGCAGCATAAAAGAGTCATAAGACTCTTTTTTTTGCAAAAAAAAGAGGTTAATTATTAACCTCTATTGTAGAATTCAACGATTAATGATTCATTGATATCAGCATTTAATTCGCTTCTTTCTGGTAATCTAACGAAAGTAGCTGCTTTTTTAGCTTCATCAAATGTAACAAATTCAACTCTATTATTTAATTTTTCTAATGCTTCATTAACTATAGCTAATTCTTTTTTAACAGTAATTACATCTCCAACTTTACATCTGTATGATGGGATATCAACTTTTTTACCATTAACTAAGATATTTCCGTGGTTAACTAATTGTCTTGCACCACTTCTAGTTGTAGCAAAACCAGCTCTATATACTAAATTGTCTAAACGACTTTCTAGTAATTTGAAGAAGTTTTCACCATGAACACCTTTCATTTTTCCAGCTTCTTTAAAAATAGCTTTGAATTGTTTTTCATTAACTCCATACATAAATCTAACTTTTTGTTTTTCAGCTAATTGAACACCATAGTTAGACATTTTTTTAGCTCTTTTTTGTCCATGTTGTCCTGGAGCATAAGGTTTTTTAGCTAATTCTTTACCAGTTTCACTGATAGAGAATCCTAAACGACGAGCTTTACGATATGTTGATCCTGTATATCTTGCCATATATTTTTCCTCCTCTAACGATATTATAGAAGACTAAATAGCATAATTATAGGGTGTATTAAATTAATATCTTCGCTTTGCAGCAAAAGTTACACGATAATCCCTATAGGAAATAAACACGTTATAATTATCTATTTAGCGCTGCTAGATACATCGCAATTAAGATTATACCAAAAAAAAGAAAAAAGTCAACACTTTCCCTTTATTTTACAAGCATTTTCCTTTTTTCCTTTTTTCTTTTAAATAATTTAAACTTTTTTCTGTTCCATTAATGATAATACTCTTAATTGGTTGAGCAATACTTGATTTAAAATTTGTTATTTTTAAATAGTTAATTATATTATTATTTAATTCATCAATATTAATATTATTTAAATCCATATGTTTATGTAAGTATTTTAATAAAGATTCTGGTATATCTAATATAGAAGTTAATATTTTATCAGTATTAGTACTAATTATATTATTCTTTATATCAAATAAATTGTCATTTACTTCATTATATATTTCTCTAAATTCTATTTTAGAACCGTTCACAATATTCTTTATCTTATCAGGATTTTCACAATGCATAGTCATTCTTATATCTCCAATATAAGATAAACTACATATTGTTTCATATAATTCTTGTTCCGTAATAGTTTTATTATGATTTAAAAGAAGTGCAATTTTTAAAGCATTTAATCTATTATATATTATTTCATTTTTTACTTTATCTCTTATCTTTAGAGTACTAATTGGTTTTTGGCATCTTCCAGCCATATACATATTATCCCATGTAATCAAGTCTTTACTTAGGTCATTTTTATTAATTACGCCAATCTTATAAGTATTGTTTTTATAATCAATATTGCTAACATAATTTATATTTGTTCCTATATTATTAACATGTTTTATTAATTTAATTCCAATATTACTATATATATTAGGATACTTTTTAAAATTTAATTTATGAAATTCATATATATCATTTACTGTTAATATTAAATCAATTTGTCTTTTTATATCATCAGTATATCCTTCTTGGTTTTTAACACCTGATCCATAACCAATAATATCAACAACTTCAGGTAGGGTACTTATAAAATCAAATATATTATCATTATTCATTAATATCTCCTCCGAAAACACGTTCTAGTATAACATGTTTTATTAAATTTGACAAAAACTATACAAAAACATTTATTTTTATGATAAAATTAAGATAGCGAGGTGTTTGTATGGATGAAATAACATTAATTGGTATAACAATCATTGTTATTACTATTATTTCAGTTATTAGTGTTCTTTATGCAATTCGATCTGCTAAGAATAAAGGGTATAAAAAACAAATAGAAAAATTAGATATAGAAAAAAATAAAATAGTAAGTACTCCAATAGTACCTGAACTATCTAAAATAGAAACATATAGAAAAAATGAAAAAATTGAAACAATGTATAAAGAATGGAATAAACGTCTTAGTGATATAAGAGATGTTCAAATTCCTAAAATTACTGATATGATTTTAGAAGCTGATTATTGTTTATCACAAAGAGATTACAAATCAACTTTATATAAAATAGCAAAATTGGAAATGGAAATATACAAAGTAAGAACAAATGCCGAATTCTTATTAGATGATATAAAAGATATTACTACAAGTGAAGAACGCAGTAGAAAAGTAATTACTAAATATAAAAAAGAATATAGAGAATTATATGATAAATTTAAAGAATCAGAAAATGATTATGCTGACATTGCTGAAACGGTTAATCTTCAATTTGGTGCTATAGCACATAAATTTGAAGAGTATGAAGATATATTAGATTCTAATAGATATAATGAAGTTGATAATACTGTAAATACAATAGAGGATATGTTAAAACATATGACTATTGTTATTGATGAAATGCCACAAATTGTTTTAATGGCAGAAAATATTTTACCTAAAAAAATTAAAGAAGTATTAGAAAATTATGAGGAATTAAAAAAACAAGGTTATACATTAGATTATTTAAATGTAGAATATAATGTTTCAGAAGCTAATAAAAAAATTAATGATATTCTAGAACGTGCTAAAATGCTTGATATGAAAGATAGTCTTTTAGAACTTAAAGTTTTAATGGAATATTTTGAAAATGTTTTTGACGATTTTGAAAAAGAAAAAGTTAACAAGAAAGAATATAGTGATACAATTACTAATTTCCAAAAAAAATTAAGTAGAATGAACAAACTTGTAAATGAAATATTTAAAAAACTCGAGTCAATTAAAAAAGTATACAATTTAGAGGAAGAAGATATTAATTTACTACAAAAAATTCGTGAGGAACTAAAAAAATTAAATGATGATTATAAAGTATTAATTGAACACACACAAAATAATGCATTCTCTTTTTCTAAAATAAATAAAGAACTTGAAAACTTAGTAGCAAGACTAAGACTAATAGAAGAAAGCCTAGATCAAACTTTAGATACAATAGGAAGTATGAAAGATGATGAATCTAGAGCTAGACAACAATTAGAAGAAGTTAAAAAAATTCTTAGAAGATCAAGAAAATTATTAAGAGAATATGAATTACCTGTTATACCAGATAATTATTTTGTAGAATTACAAGAAGCACAAGGTGCTATTAAGGAATTAATTGCTGAACTTAATAAAAGTCCAATTAATATTGATAATTTAAATATGAGAGTTGAAACAGCTAGAGATTTAGTTATTAAATTACATAATAGATCTAAAGAAATGGTTAAATCTGCTGCATTTGCTGAGATGACTATGGTTTATGGTAATAGATATAGATCTAAATATGAAGAACTTGATAAAAATTTAGCATATTCAGAAATGCTATTCTTTAAAGGTGAATACAAGAAGGCTTTACAATTAAGTATTAATACATTAAATAAAGTTGAACCTGGTATTCAAAATAAATTAGTTGAATATTACAAAAAATAAGGCCTAATTAGTGCCTTTTTTTATTTCTTATGATATAATTTTTATATAATAGGATGTGAGATTATGGAAATAAGAACAGTAAATGAAAATGGCACAGAAATAAAAATTCCGGTTTCAGTTAATGAATATGAAATTGAACAAAATGATTTCATTCCTGATGCAGGGGAAGATACTATAGATTTAAAAGATGTTTTAGAATTAGCGCGTAAAATTAAAGAAGAAACATACTTAGTAGAAATGGAAGATATAATTGATTAAAGTAAGTAGATTCGATAGAATCGATGAATTCTTAATTCATATTGCCGATATTGCACTAAGCAATCCTAATTTGGATATAACATCAAATTTTATATATAGTAACTTGATATGTTTTGGAATTGAAAGTGAAAGTATAGATAATAATTTTAAATATTGGATTGATGCATTTAAATTCAAAAATAATATTAATGTCATCAGACCTGATAATTGGAATTATTTTTGTCAGTTTACAAATAATATAGAAAATATAAATAAACAAAAAAATATTAAAATATTTATTCCACAAGATAAGAAACATATTTTAAAGAGTGCTAATTTAATTTTTGAATTTTTAGCTGATAATAATATCACACATGCATCATTAATTTCTTCAGTTACTCGTGTTGATGATATTGTTATTAAATTAACTAATTTTGTGGATGCTAATAAAATAGCTAATTTTGTCAATTCTAATAAATATGTTAAAGAAGGCTTACTTGAACCTTCACCATTTTCTATGACAGATGGTAATATTTCATATGCTATTGATAATAAAGTATCTTATAATTATGAATTATCATATTATATAAGTGAATATGTTAATAAATTAAAAACTCAATGTAGACTCCATAATATTAGTTGTGATGATTTAAAAGATTTTATAAATGTCAAATATCAAAATACTTTTATTAACGGAAAGAATATTAAGAAGTTTTTAAATGATAGAAATATTACTACATCAATTGTAAAAAATGTAATTAATCATATGGAAGTTACAGAATTAATTATTACATCTCTTGATAGAGAAAAAAATCTTAGTCATTTTGTTAGTCATTTTGATAAAATTAACAATCCTGAATATATTAAAAAGATTTATGATTATATGTATAATTTAATTAATAATGAAATATATGAAGAACTTGAAAAACCTATAATAACTAATAGAGATAAGGAAATACTTTTACAAGATGCTATTATTAATACTGCTAATAAATATACAATTGATTTTGCAAAAAAAGGTTTAAAAAATTATATTACATCTAATAAGGTAAGTGGATTTACTAGAAATAATGGTACTAGACAAAAAATCATTGATAATTTAACAAATGTTGAAGCATTAGAAATTGTTAAAAGATATAATGATGGAGAATTTAATGTTTCTAAATATGTTGATAAAGTTGTTAGTATTGATGTTGATGAATTAAAACAAGATATATTAAATGAAGCATCTCTTAGAACTTATGAAGTTTATGGTAGAAAACAATTAGAGTTTGCTATTAATAATTTAATCAATAATAAAAAGTTTAATGGTTTTGTTAATGATGATAATGTTAGACTTCATTTAATTAATAAGGTATCACCAGATGAAGTAAAAAATATTATTAAAAATGATTTACTTTCTAATAATTATCCGGGATCTATTATTCAAGAGAAATATATTACTTTATATATAAATAAAATTGAAAAAGAAGCAAAGGGATGATTTATGGAAATACTCGATATTTTAGATAAAAACGGAAATATTATAGGTAGTAAAGAAAGAAAAGAAATATATAAAGATGGCGATATACATAGGACTGTTCATATATGGATAATTAATGATAAGAATGAATTATTAGTTCAAAAAAGAAGTCCTAAAAAAGAAACTTTTGCTAATCTTTGGGCAATTTCTACTGCTGGTCATGTAATTTCTGGAGAGACAAGTATTCAAGCAGCTTTAAGAGAACTTAAAGAGGAATTAGATTTAAATGTTAAAGAAGAGGAATTAAAATACTTATTTACAATTGAAAGACATCAAGATATAAGTGATGATATTCATATTAATACATTTGATGATGTATATTTATTACATCGTAATTTAGATTGTGAAAAAACTAAATTACAAAAAAAGGAACTTACGGATATTATGTTCATTTATTATGAATATCTAGAAGAACAATACAAAAAGAAAAATGATAATTTTGTTCCTGCTTCTGAGGAACATGATAAATTATTTAAATACTTACATAAAAATCTAAAAAAATGTTATATAGATTTAAATTTTACATATACTAAAGATGATCTTTTAGATTTAGCGCTTTATAAATCTATTTATAATTTTAGAAATATAGTTATTATCATATTAGCAATAATTCTTATGATTATTGGTTTTACTAAATATATGTGGTTATTTTATTTTTCTATTTTCTTTATTCCAATGTATTTTATGATTAATGATTATATTGCAAGAAGAAAAGTTAATAATACATTATATTTAATGGAAAAGACTAATACTTTTAAAGATAATATTAAACTTCATGATGAATACTTTAGATGCAAAAATTTAAAAGATATTGTTATTTTTTATGCAGGATTAAAAATAGTTGAGAATAAGAGTCATATTTTTATATTTTTAAATAGAGATAATGCTATTATTTTAAATAAAAAAGATATGCATAATGATGATATAGAATTCTTAAAAAATAGAAAAGGTATACTATATAAAAAGATTAAATAATATCTAACTAGATATTATTTTTTAATTGTGCTATAATATGCATGTTTTGGAGGGATGTTATGGAACGTTTAATTTTAATTAAATATGGTGAATTAACTACAAAAAAAGAAAATAGAAAAATGTTTATTAAAATGCTAGTTAAAAATATTAATAATTTAATTTCAGACTATGAGTATGAAATTGATTATGATCGTGTTAGAATGTATATTAATTGTGATAATAAATATATTGATGAAATTGCTAAAAAATTATCTAAAATATTTGGAATTCATAGTATAGTTATTTGTCATAAAGTTGATAATAATATTGATAATATAAAATCAAAAATACTTGAAATTGTATCACATGAAAGTTTTAATACTTTTAAAGTAGAAACTAAAAGAGCAGATAAAACTTTTGAAATTCATTCACAAGAATTTAATCATGTAATTGGTGGTTTAATTCTTAAAAATTTTGATTGTAAGGTAGATGTACATAATCCTGATATGTTATTACATATTGAAATTAGACCAGAGGGTACATTTATATATACTAATGAATTAAAAGGTAGTGGTGGTTATCCTGTTGGTATTCAAGGAAAAGGTATGCTTATGTTATCTGGTGGTATTGATTCACCAGTTGCTGGTTATTTAGCACTTAAACGTGGTGTAGATATTGATTGCCTATATTTTGAATCTCCACCTCATACTAGTTTAGAGGCAAAAAATAAAGTAATTAAGCTTGCTAGTATTATTAATGAATATTCAGGAAATGTTAAAGTACATGTTGTACCATTTACTGAAATTCAAGAAGCAATTTATAAAAATTGTCCACCAAATTACATGATTACTATTATGCGTCGTATGATGTATAGAATAGCAACTAAATATGCTAAAATGCGTGGTTGTGAAATTATTATTAATGGTGAAAGTGTTGGACAAGTTGCAAGTCAAACAATTACATCTATGTCTGTAATTAATAGTGTTACTAATATGCCTATTATTAGACCAGTAGCATGTTTAGATAAATTAGAAATAATTAAAATTGCTGAAAAAATAGGAACATATGAAACAAGTATTTTACCTTTTGAAGATTGCTGTACAATTTTCTTACCAAGACATCCTGTTATAAATCCTAAATTAGAAAAATGTATTGAAGCAGAAAAAAGATTTGATTATGAAGCATTAATTGATAAATGTATAGCTAATATTGAAGTTATCAAAAAATTAGAAAATGACAATTATGATGATTTACTATAATTTACCAATAAAATAAAAGTATAATTTTTCCAAATGTACACAATTTAATAGTGTACAGGAGGTGAAATTATGACAAATAAAGATAACCGTTTCGTTGTACCAGGTGCTAAACAAGCTATTGAAAAAATGAAATATGAAATAGCTAATGAATTAGGTGTTAATATGGGACCTGATGCAACAAGTAGAGCTAATGGTATGGTTGGAGGAGAAATCACTAAAAGATTAGTTAAAATGGGTGAACAACATTTAGGAGGAACTTCTAACTATAATAAATAATGAAAATGGACAGTTAGTATTACTGTCTTTTTTTATG
>JALERC010000035.1 GCA_022763805.1 Mycoplasmatota bacterium
CACCGATTATGGATGATGATGATATTCCTGAATTCATATCAATAGATGATATGTTAGATAGGTATTTAAAAGCAGTTCCTAACGCTGATGGCGTTGGAATATATAAAACTAACGGAATTTTAATTGCAAAAAAAGAAAGAAATAAAAATAATATTAAATAATTATTAAAAATACGGCAAAAGATTTAGTAAAATTAAAGGAGGTCTTTATATGAATAATAAAATTAAGCAAGTTACAAATGTAGTTGATGCTGATAGATGTGATGAGTTACTAACAAAATTAATACAAGATGAACGACAATATAATGATACAATAGATGATAATTATATAGTTACAAATCATTTTAATCAAATGTTAGATGATGAAAATATTATTATATTAGCATATTACATAAATAAAACTATAGTTGGATATATTTTGATTAGAAAAATGGCCAATAATACTTGTTTATTAGATGGTTTGTATGTTGAAAAGGAATATAGAAATAAAGGAATTGGGAAATCACTGTTAACAGAGGCAATTTCACGAATCAAAAATATGAATGTAAAATATGTAGATATAAATGTTATGTACAATAATATAATTGCTAAACATATTTATGAAAAGTTAGGTTTTGTTGGGTATGAAATTAAAATGAGAAAATCAATATAAGTTATAAATAGGATATAGTAATATTTTATATAATAAAATGATTTCTGAGTTTCAAAATCCAAGACATTATATATAATTGAGGAAGATCTTTACAATATAGATACATTAAAAAATAACTAAGATTTCTTAGTTATTTTAATATTGATTTAAATCTATCAAATAAAGTTTTCTTTTTAACAACTTCTTTTTTTTCAACTATAGGTGGTTCTAATTGTTTTTTTCTAATATCATATAATTCTTTTCTACACCATTTAGGACATTTTTCAATTTCAATATAAATTTTATTTAAAATATCTCTTTGGGTTTCTTCAATAACAGACATTAATTTTGCAGAATTACATTCTATTTCATATTCTTTTGAATAGCTAGGATATCTAATTTCAAAATCTTTATTGAAGAACTCTTTATTATAAATTCTTACACCATAAAAATCTATATCAATAAAAAAATTAGAATTAACCGGTCTTTCGTGATATGTTTTTTGTTCGTAAAATTCTCTATATTTTTCATATTCATTATATAATAATGTCAATTGTTTATATAATAATCTAAAAACATCATCACTTTCATAAGTTTCTGAAGAAGAAACATATAAGTCTTCATCTTTTATTTTTAAATCTATATTATAATATTTACGGCCAAAATGCTTGAAAGCGATAGAAAGTTCACCTGTTTCATAATCAAACCCATGAACAACTAATCCAGAATCACGACCATATTTTTCTTTAATCGTATTATCAAGTATTCTTTTATAATATTTTTCTTTATTCTTAAGCTCATTTCTTTTTTTAAGTATAAATTCATAAGCTGTATTCAAACTTACACAATCATATCTATTAACTTTAGGTAATGAAATTATTCTTTTAATTTCTTCTAATATATCTTGTTTATTTTTTATAGGTCTATATTCTATAGTACTTATTTTTTTATATTTAGAAATATCAATTTCTTTGTCAGTATAAAAATATACTTTTTTATCATTTTTAGAATATTGTACTGTATTAAATATAACACTAGGATTACTTTCAAATATAATTCTTAAACAATCATCCAACATAAATTCTTCTACATTAGAAATAGTAGTAATTTTTAAATTTGATCCTTTATCATTTAGTGATAGAACTGTATCACTATATACAATCGTCTTATTAACAACAGTTGTATGTGGTACTACTGGTACAAACATATTATTCCTCCTTGTATATAAGAAATTATAACACAAAACATGATATAATATCTATAATTAAGGAGGAATAATATGGCAATATGGAATCCATGGAGGGGATGTATCAAATGTAGTGAAGGTTGTCTTCACTGTTATATACATAAAGGAGATCATAAACGGGGTATAAACACAAGTGAAATAGTAAAAACAAAAGATTTTTATAAACCAATAGAAAAACTTAAAAATGGAAATTATAAAATGAAGTCAGGATTAGTTTATCTATGTTTTCAATCTGATTTTTTAATAAAAGAAGCTGATAAGTGGAGAAATGAATGTTTCAGAATGATTAAAGAAAGACAAGATTGTAAGTTCTTATTTTTAACTAAAAGAATTGAAAGATTTAAAGAGATAATTCCAGATGATTGGGATGATGGATATGATAATGTTATTGTATGCTGTACTGTAGAAAATCAAAAAAATGCCGATTATAAATTATCAATATTTAAAGATTTACCCATTAAACATAAATGTATTACTATGCAACCATTACTTGAAAAAGTAAATATAGAAAAATATTTAGACGATATAGAACTTGTATTAGTTGGTGGAGAACAAGATTATAATGCAAGAGTTCTTGATTATGATTGGGTTCTTGATATTAGAAAACAATGTATTAAACATAATGTTAACTTTGAGTTTAGGCAATGTGGTACATATACTATCAAAGATGGTAAAACATATAAAATAGAAAAACATAATTTAACAAAACAAGCTAGACTTGCTAATATTAATTATAAAAAAATAATATATTAAAGAGTTGAATAAAAGAATAAATTTTATTATAATTAAAATGGTGATAATATGAACATAAACAGCCTTGCACTTGTTAAACTCACAGATCATGTAGATATTAAGCCATACTATGAGAATAAAAAGTTAAAAAATACAGAAATTTATGATTGTCTATTT
>JALERC010000066.1 GCA_022763805.1 Mycoplasmatota bacterium
ACAGTAAGAATTATTGGCAGTAACTCTAGTAATGGCATGAAACTACTTAAAATGGTAAGACGTGCTGTAGATGATACAAATAAAAATATTAAGATAGAAGAAGTGAATGATAATAATAGTTATGGAATAAAAAATTTACCAGGACTTGTAATTGATGGGAAAATCGTTAGTCAAGGTAAAGTATTACCTGTTAGAGAAATTTATAAATTATTAAATAATTAAAATAAAAAAAAGATCTATCAATGATCTTTTTTGTGTTATACTTATAATAGGTGATGGTATGAAACGAGGATTTACTTTAGTAGAATTATTAGCAGTAATAATAGCTCTTGGAATAGTTGTTGGAATAGCATTTCCAGGTATTACAAAAATAATGGAAAAATCAAAATTAAAAGCCTTTGAAGCTAGCGTAAAAGGTTATATAAAAGCTTTAGATATGGATAACTCTGATAGAGGAGGATTAAAAAATTATTATTCTATTGCTGATGGAATCGTAACTGAAGAAAAAACAAATGAAAATATTGATGTACAAACGGGAACATCAGAAAATGGAAGCATTGAAATTGATAATAAAGGAAAAGTTAATGGTTCTATATATAATAATAGATATTGTGCGAAAATAATAGATAGTAGAATAAATATTGATGAAGAATGCTCTTATACATCTTACAATGATGGTGATGTAATATATTTTAATCCAGAAACTAGTAGTTTTTGTACAGAAGGTGAAGCAGTAAGCACAGCTGGTACAAAAACAGGATGTATGAAATGGTATGCTTATAATGATAATAAAAACGAATATAGACTTAAACTAATTTTAGATCATAATACTACTCCAAGTTGTCAATGGAATGATACTGGTAAGATTGTAGATGGTAGTACTATTTTAAATAGTAAACTTAAAAACGATACTCAAACATGGGATAAGGAATTAAATCCTAGAATTATTTCAGCATATGAGATAAAAAAATTAGTATCAAATCAATCATTTGATGGAACAAGGTATACGAACATACCAATTACATCAGAATATAATTTTCTTTTATACAATGGTGGTAATTATTGGACTACATCTGTAGTCACAAATTTTGATTATTGTGCTTGGGGAGTTGGTACAACAGATGTATATTATAGAGCAGTTGCTGATGCTGCTAATTTTGGTGTAAGACCTGTTATTTCAATTAATAAAAATAATTTATAAAAACCTAACAATTTGTTAGGTTTTTTCATAATATTTCATCAATTAATCCATAATTTAATGCCTCAGTAGCATCCATAAAATTATCTCTTTCAGTATCTTTTTCAATGATTGTAATATCTTTATTAGTATTTTTAGATAATATTTCATTAATATTTTTTTTAACTTTTAATATATGTTCACATGCAATTTTAATTTCTGTAGCTTGACCTTCACAACCTCCTAATGGTTGATGAATCATAACTTCGCTATTTTTAAGACAATATCTTTTTCCTTTTTCACCACTTGAAAGAAGTAATGCTCCCATACTAGCAGATATGCCAACTCCAATCGTTTTTATATCACTTTTAACTAAATTAAAAGTATCATATATAGCAAGACCAGCAGTAACACTTCCACCAGGTGAATTAATATAAACACTTATGTCATCATGATTAATACTATCTAAATAAAGTAGTTCTGAAATAATTATATTTGCTAAATTATCATTAATTTCTCCACCAATAAAAATTATTCTATCTTTAAGTAATCTTGAATATAAGTCATATGCACGTTCGTGATTATTATTTTTTTCTATAACAGTAGGAATAAGCATATCCCACCTCCTATATATAATATGTAAAATATACATATTTTATATACAAAAACTAAAAAAAATGATAGAATGTATATAGAATAGAGGGATAAAATGAACAGAATAGTTAAAGTTAATTATAAGAATGATACAGCTAGAGAATTTCCAAAAAATATAACTTATTATGAACTAAGTAAAGATTTTCAAAAAAATTATAGTTATCCTATATTAGTAGCAAAAGTAGATAATAATATTACTAATTTAGATACTGAATGCGAAAAGAATTGTAATGTAGATTTTTATGATAGAACAAGTGTAGAAGGTAATACTGTATATTGTTCTAGTTTACAATTTATGTTAATAGTTGCTGCTAAGAGAGTATTTGGTAAAGATACTCATATAAAAATTGAACACTCTATTGATAAAGGTGTATATTGTGAAATTAGAGGAGTTAAATTAAATAAAACACTTCTTAAAAGAGTAGAAGATGAAATGAAATCTCTAATTGAAGAAGACCTACATTTTGTAAGAGTATCTGTTCCAAGATTAGAAGCAATTAGATATTTTAAAAAAGAAAAACAAATGGATAAAGTAAAAGTTCTAAGATATATTAGTAATACATTTGTTAATCTTTATAGATTAGATGATTATTATGATTATTTCTTTACAGAAATGGCATATTCTACTAAGCAAATTGATTGTTTTAAATTAACATATATTAAAGGTGATGGATTTGTATTAAGTATGCCTGATATATATAATCCAGAATGTACATTAGATTATAAACACCATAGATTAGTATTTGATAAATTCCTAGATTATACTAATTGGGGAGAAAGAATTGGAATTGATTGTGCATCAGACTTAAATAAAATGGTTTCTTTAGGTAGATATGATGAAGTAATTCGACTTGCCGAAGCCAATTTTGAAAGTCAACTTGCTAATGTTAGTAACTTAGTATATCAAGATAAAAATATTAAAATTGTACTTATTGCGGGTCCTTCTTCAAGTGGTAAAACTACTACAAGTAAAAAACTTGCAGTATACTTACAAACTTTGGGATTTAAAACTCATGCTATAAGTGTTGATGATTACTTTCTAGATAGAATAGATACTCCCAAATTACCAAATGGAGAATATGATTTTGAAAGTATAAGAGCTATTGATTTAGAATTATTTAATAGACAATTATCAGAATTATTAGATGGTAAAAAAGTATTACTACCACAATATAATTTCATTTTAGGTAAAAAAGAATTTAAGAATAAATGGTTACAAATTAAAGATAATGACATAATAATTATAGAAGGTCTTCATGCACTAAATGATGAATTAACATGTTCAATTGAAAGAAAAAATAAATTTAAAATATATATTAGTCCTTTAACACAATTGAATATTGATGATCATAATAGAATTCATACTAGTGATACTAGAAGACTAAGAAGAATTGTTAGAGATAATAAATTTAGAGGACATTCTGCAGCTTCAACACTTAATATGTGGAAGAACATTAGAGAAGGGGAAGAAAAATTTATTTTCCCATTCCAGGATGATGCTGATATAGTTGTTAATACAGCTTTAGTATATGAATTAGGTGTATTAAAAACTTATGCTGAACCATTATTATTCTCAGTTGAAGAAGATGATCCAGTTTATCCAGAAGCAATTAGATTAATAAATTTTTTAAGAAATTTTCTTCCTATACCAAGTGATGAAGTTCCAAAAGATTCAATTCTTAGAGAATTCATTGGTGGAAGTGGATTTAAAGAAGATTAGAAAAGAGGTTATAAAATGATAAAAATAGCAATTAATGGATTCGGAAGAATAGGTAGACTTGCATTCCGTCAAATGTTTAAAAAAGAAGGATATGATATAGTAGCAATTAATGACTTAACAAGTCCTGAAATGCTTGCTCATCTATTAAAATATGACTCAGCTCAAAAAAGATATGAAGGTCATACTGTAGAAGCAAAAGAAGATGCAATAGTAGTAGATGGTGAAGAAATTAAGATTTATAAAGAAGCAGATCCTAATAATTTACCATGGAAAGAATTAGATGTTGATGTAGTATTAGAATGTACTGGATTCTTTGCATCTAAAGAAAAATCTATGGCACATATTAATGCTGGTGCTAAAAAAGTAATTATTTCAGCACCTGCTGGAGATGATTTACCAACAATAGTATATGGAGTAAATGAAGATACTTTAAAACCAACTGATAATATTATAAGTGCAGCTTCATGTACAACAAACTGTTTAGCACCTATGGCTAAAGCATTAAATGATTTTGCTGAAATTAAATCAGGTATTATGACTACAGTTCATGCATACACTGGAGATCAAATGATACTTGATGGACCACATAGAAAAGGTGACTTAAGAAGAGCTAGAGCTGGAGCTGTTAATATAGTTCCAAATTCAACAGGTGCTGCAAAAGCAATTGGATTAGTTATTCCAGAATTAAAAGGAAAATTAATTGGTTCAGCACAACGTGTTCCTGTACCTACAGGTTCAACTACAATATTAGTTGCTGTAGTTAAAGGACATGATATTACTAAAGAAGCAATTAATGCTCATATGAAAAGTGTAGCAAATGCTTCATATGGTTATACTGAAGAACCATTAGTATCTTCTGATATTATTGGTATTACTGAAGGTTCATTATTTGATGCAACTCAAACTATGGTAACAAAAATTGATGAAGATTTATTCCAAGTTCAAGTAGTTGCTTGGTATGATAATGAAAATAGTTATACTTGCCAAATGGTAAGAACTGCAGCATATTTAATAGATATGATGAAATAATTTTAAATTTTTGACCATAATATTAATGGTGATATTATGAAAGAAATTAAATGTACAGTATATAATTGTAAATATTGTGATACAGATAAAAAAGTATGTATCAAAAAAGAAATAAAGGTATGTCCTTGTGAGCCTTGTTGTTGTGACTGTAAAGAACTTACAATGTGTGACTCATATAAAGAAAGATAGACATATCTTTTTTTTTATTATATAATTATAATAGGTGAGAATATGAAAAATAAGGGTTTTACACTTGTTGAATTACTTGCAATTTTAGGTGTTCTTGCAGTTATTACCTTAATTACTGTTCCTATAATTGATTCAACAATAAAGAAAAATAAAGAAAAATTATATAACAGTCAAATAAATTCAATAAAAGCAAGTTTAAAAACTTGGGGAGATGATAATATTGAATCTCTTCCTGTGGATGAAAACACTCCTCTAAATATAACATTGGGAAGACTTAAATCTGATGGTTTTGTGGATATAGATATAAAAAATCCAAAAACAAAAAAATGTTTTCCTAATAATATGATATTAACAATTAAAAAAACTGGTAATGGTTATGAATATTTTGTTGATGCTGAATCAGGTGATGAAAGAGCAGATGATTGTTCTATTCCAACCACAGAGTAAGATGCTTAAAAATGCTGGTGACGCTGTATATTAATTGAAAATAAATATATAAAAATAGTGATAATGATATAGTGTATGATATTGGTTATAATTAAATAAACAATATATAAAAGAGTACATATGTATTCTTTTTGATTTATGTTATAATATATAGTAGGTGATAATATGAAAAATAGAGGATTTACTCTAATTGAATTAATGGCAATAATAATTATTACAAGTACAATAGGAATACTTTCATATGCTTC
>JALERC010000073.1 GCA_022763805.1 Mycoplasmatota bacterium
TAAAGCAGTGTCAGGAAAAAATCAAGATGTTATATCTAAGAAACAAAAATTATTTATTAAAAGATTAGTAGTAGGAGCATCTGCATTTTTTGTTTTAACAATAGTTCAAACAATAGTAGGAATTATTGAAGAAACATCAGATTATACATCGTGTTTAGCTTGTGCTTTTAAAGGGGAAGAACATTGTGGTGGAACTGCCGATAGACCTTATGAAATAGAATATCCTGAACAAATAACTATATATGATCCGGATGTTGGTTTTGTTCAACCAAAATTAAGAGATGATGCTTATAAAGATAATAATAACTCTAATAATGGAAATAATAACTCACCAGCAACTGGAACAGCTAAAGATTTAGTTGAGTATGCTAAAAAGCATGTTGGTACTCCATATGTTTGGGGTGGAAGTAATCTATCTAGTGGTGTGGATTGTTCTGGATTTACAATGGCAGTATTTAGTCACTTTGGTGTTGAGTTACCACATTATGCTCACGACCAATCGAAAATGGGAACTACTGTTAATGGACTTTCAAATGTACAACCAGGAGATTTATTATTCTTTGACTGGGGCGGAGACGGAAATTATGATCATGTCGCAATTTATTTAGGTGATAATCAAAAAATTCATGCTTCGGGAGACCAATCATGTAGAGGAAAAACTGCTAATGGTTGTCAAGTAAAAATTGATAGTAATAGTATGAATAATGTTAAATTAATAAAAAGGGTAAAGGTGTAATAATGAAAAAAAATATTTTATTACTTGGATTAATTTTAATATTTACAGGATGTAGTTGTGATTATAATTTGGACATGAGTGGAGATAAAATAAATGAAGAATTAAATTTAAATATCCCAGCATCATTAAGTTCCTCTAAAAAAGATGAAATTGATAAATTATTTGAAACAAATCTGGATGTTTATACAGATTATGAAAATGGTAGTGGAGAAATATATAACATAAATAGATCATTTGTCGATAATGGGTATATCTATAAATTAAAATATGATCATGATTTTGATAAATTTGGTAATTCAAGAGTTATTAGTGATTGTTTTGATGATTTTCAATTTAAAAATACTGATGAATTTATTGCTATAAAGGCTAGTGGAAGATTTTCATGTATGTATGATAATAATAAAATAAATATAAATATTACTACAGATAAATATGTTTCTTCTAATAATGCTTCAAAAGTTGTTAATAATACTTATTCATGGGAGATAAATAATTCTAATAAAGATGATGTTAATATTGAATATATGATGTATAAAAATTATCCTTCTAAAAATGAAGTGGTTCCAAAAGAAGGAAGTCTTCTTAAAAATATATTTTATACAATATTATTATTTGTAATTTTTATTGGTAGTGCATTTGGTATTAATATATTACTTAAAAAAATAGATAGAATATAGGTGAATTTATGAAAAAATATTTAACTAGTATATTTTTAATTAGTTTATATATTTATTTAGATAGTTCATATAGCTTGGGTTCATATATAAGCTGTGGGGGAGTTTCTGTTCCAACTGAGCTAGGATCTATAACTAGAATTATAATTTTGTTATTACAAATTGTTGCTCCATTAGGACTTATTATATTGGGTGGAATAGATTTTATTAAAGCAGTAACTGCTGGAAATGATAGTGACGTTAAGAAAAAACAACAAGTTTTTGTTAAAAGACTTATATATGGTGCATTACTTTTCTTTGTTATTACAATTGTTCAATTTGTAATTAATGTAGCTGCTGATAATGCTGATGAGAAAGATTTTGCGAGATGTTTAAGATGTATGACTACAACTGATGATAGTTGTGACGGAGAAGTTAGCGATCCTTATGATTATGAATATCCTGAACAAGGAGAAGTCTTTGAACCTGAAGTTGAGACACCACCAAAAGTCGAATATGATGAAAATGGCGAAAAAGTTGATAAAGAAGATTAAATATTGACAAAAGTTCATTATAAAGTATAATTTATATAGTGAAAGGATGAATATATGAAATGTAAGAAATGTAGTACTCCAATCATCCCAGGTGAAAAACGTTGTAGATTTTGTGGAAGTACAATGATAATAGAAGAAGAAAATAATAATCGACAACCTGAAATTATAGACATTATAGATGATACAATTTTAGAAAAACAACCAGAAGATGTTTTAGTTGTTTCTAAAAAAGAATTAAAGAAAGAACCAGAAATTATAGATATAATTGATGAACCTAAAAAAGATATAGATGTAACTGATGAATTAGAAAAGACAACTAAACTTAAAAAAATAGACATAGAAGAATTTACTGGAAAAATATCTAAAGACGAATTAAATAAAATCGAAGAAGAGAAAGAGAAGAAAGAAGAAAAGAAAAAAGAAGAAAAGAGGGAAATAAAAAAAGAAGAAAATAAGGAAAATGAAATTGAAGAAGAAAAACCATTTAATGAAAAAATGAATTCATATATTATTTTTATTGTTATTTTTGTTCTTTTAGTTATTTCATTAGTATTCAATTTATTTTTATTCTTAAATAGAAATGTTACTAAAAAAGTTAATGATACAAGTATTAGTGATGTTAAAACATTATCTTTCTTTAATAATTATGAATTGAGTATTCCAGATAACTGGTACACAAAGACAGAATTAGAAAAAAATCTTTTAGTTATTTTTGATTCAACAAATGAATGGGCAGCATCAGTTCAAATACTTAATAATGTAGATTATAAATTAGCAAATGAAAAAGCAGATGAAATTCAAGAATTATATTCTAAAAATAGATATGTATTTACAAGTAATTATAATAAAAAAATAAATGAAACAGAATATTTCTTATACAAAGGTAAATATGAAAATTATAGTGTTTATTTAATACTACAAAAATATGATGATAAAACTGTAATATTAACTGATTTAAAATTTAAAGGTGAAATTAGAAAAGATGTTTTAGATACTATTTTGGAATCTTTATCTAATATTAAAACTAATAATTTAAATAAATTATATGAAGATGACTTTAAATTTGACCCTGTTGGTAGTATAATTTCAGATGTTGCTAAAAAAGAAGAAGAAATGAATAAAAAATAAGAAAACTTATATTTTAAGTTTCTTTTTTTTTATAAATTGCTTGACAACAAATTATAAATAATCTATAATAAAATGCGTAAGCGACAAATAATGTAGTCGTAAAAGTGCTTCTTTAGCTCAGTCGGTAGAGCGCACGGCTGTTAACCGTTAGGTCGTAGGTTCGAGTCCTACAAGAAGCGCCATTATTTTTGCCTCTTTAGCTCAGTCGGTAGAGCGCACGGCTGTTAACCGTTAGGTCGTAGGTTCGAGTCCTACAAGAGGCGCCATTTATTTTTTGCTTCTTTAGCTCAGTCGGTAGAGCGCACGGCTGTTAACCGTTAGGTCGTAGGTTCGAGTCCTACAAGAAGCGCCATTATTTTTGCCTCTTTAGCTCAGTCGGTAGAGCGCACGGCTGTTAACC
>JALERC010000092.1 GCA_022763805.1 Mycoplasmatota bacterium
AAAAAGACCAAAAATGGGTGAAATAGCATCTTTACTAAGTGATTATGTAATACTAACTAATGATAATCCAAGAGATGAAAATCCAAAAGAAATAATAAGAGAAATAAAACAAAATATGAATAATAATTATAAAATAATATACGACAGAAAAAAAGCAATACAAGAAGGTATTAAAATGTTAAATGAAAATGATATATTATTAATACTGGGAAAGGGACATGAAGAATATCAAGTAATTGACAATAAAAAAATATTTTTTTCCGATTTATATACAGTATATGATATAATTTAATTGTATAGTAGGTTGAGATATTAAACATAATGGTAGTTGAACCTAATATATAAATAAATGAGAAAGAAATAATGATTGATATAAGATAAATCATTATTCATTGAGGGATAGTATGGAAGATAGAAGTAAACAAATAGAAGAATTAGAAAAAAGAAGAAAAAATTTAGTTATTCAAAAAACTTTTTCTATTATAATTTTTACTATATTATTTATTATTGCTACTTATTATTTTGGATTTAGTCAAGTATTTTTTATGGTTTATTTTATGGCAGTTGCCATTTGTTTAAGTGTAGGAGTAAAAGAATATAAAAATGATTTTAAAAATATATTTGTTAAGTATGCATTAGAAAAATCATTTAATGAAGTTATTTATAAACCAGAATATGGAATTGCAATGGATGAAATTGCCGAAACAAATTCAATATATCTTGGTGATAGATATACATCAAATGATTATATAAATGCTAAGTTAGATGGGTTAAAAGTTGAATTAAGTGATATTATTATTGAAGAGCAACATACAGATAGTGATGGACATACTTATTATAGTGTTATATATAAAGGAAGATGGATGATATTTGAATTTGATAGAAAATTTGTATCTAATGTAACAGTAGCTGAAGATAAATTTAGAAACTTAAAAAATAGATCTTTATTTTCTAAATCCAATAAAGTAGAAATGGAAAGTATAGAGTTTAATAAAATGTTTGATGTATATTGTAATACAGAACATGAAGCATTTTATATCTTAACACCACATATGCAAGAAAGATTAAAAAGAATTAATGATAGTATTCCTGGGAAACTTGTTTTTATATTTTTTAATAACAAACTTCATGTAGGTATAAATAGTGGTAAAGACTCATTTGAACCATCAATAATAAAGAAAATTGATGAACAAAAAATTATGCTTGAAGTTAATAAAGAAGTTAATGAAATTATTTCTTTAGTAAAAGAAATTAAACAAGATAATTCATTATTTATTAATAATTAAAAAAACTATGTTATAATGTATTATAAGGAGGTAATGTATGACAGGAGTTTTAATAGTAGTTATAGTTTTAGTACTAGTATTTGCAATATGGTTTATTTCCGTATCAAATAAATTTAATACTATGAAAGTAAAAATTGAAGAAGCTAATGCAGGTATTGATGTTGCTCTTCAAAAAAGATATGATACTTTAACTAAATTAGTTGATGTTGTAAAAGGGTATGCTAAACATGAACAAGAAACATTAACTAATGTTATTGAATTAAGACAAGGAATGTCAGTTTCTGAAAAAGCTAATGCTTCAAAAGAAATGGATGCCTTAATGGGTAAAGTTAATGTTTTAGTTGAAAATTATCCAGATTTAAAAGCTAATACTACATATATTGAATTACAACGTTCTATTGTTGACTGTGAAGAACACTTACAAGCAGCTAGAAGATTATATAATTCTAATGTAACAGAATTTAATAAATTATTAGTTGTATTTCCATCAAGCGTAGTTGCAGGAATGAAAAATTTAACTAAACAAGATTTCTTCGAAGTAGAAGAAGAAAAGAAACAAGATGTAAAAATCAATTTATAGTATTAAATCCCCTAGTGGGGATTTTATTTTATAAGGAGGATACAAGATGATAGAATTATTAGAAAAATTAATAAGCTTTAAAACAATAAATTGTGATGATGAATTACCTTTTGGAAGTGAAAATAAAAAATGTCTAAATTATATATTAGATTTAGCTAAAAAGGATGGATTTAAAGTTAAAAATTTAGATAATTATTGCGGATATATTGAAATAGGAGAAGGAAAAGAACTAATTGGAATTGTTGCGCATTTAGATGTAGTACCTGCAAAGAATGATGAAGATTTTATCATGAAAAGAGTGGGTAATACTTTATATGGTCGTGGTGTTAGTGACGATAAAGGGGCTGTGTGTGCATCATATTATGCATTAAAAGAATTAAAAAATATGAAACTCAATAAAAGGGTTCGATTAATTCTTGGTTGTAACGAAGAAACGGGATCTAATTGTATGAAACATTATAATGAAGTAGAAGAACCTCTTACCTATGGATTTACACCTGATGGAGATTTCCCAGTTATTAATGGTGAAAAGGGAATGATTAAAGGAGTATTTAATAGTATAAGTACTAACATATTAAACATCAAAGGTGGTATTGTATCTAATGCTGTTAGTGACTACTGCATGTGTGAATTAAAAGAAGAATTAAATTCTAATTTGTTAGATAATTATTTTAAATCTAATAATATAAAATATAAATATGAAAATAATAAATTAGAAGTGTTCGGAAAATCAGCTCATGCGTCAACCCCTGAACTAGGAGTTAATGCAATTAATCATTTACTTACAGGATTACATTATGCTAATTATAAAGATGAATTTGTTGATTTCTTTTATAAATATTTTAAATGTGATATGCATGGAGAAAGTTTAGGTATTGATTTTCAAGACGAATATAGTAGAACAACATTAAATATAGGTTTAATAAGTATTAATGATGGTATTATTGAAGGAACAATAGATATACGCTATCCAGTTACTAAAACATATAACGAATTATTAATTAAACTACCAGAAAATATAAAATTTTTAAGCCATGTTGAACCTTTATTCTATGATAAAGAAAGTAACTTAGTAAAAACACTTCTAAATACCTATAATGATATTATGCATACTAATTTAGAACCTTTAGTTATAGGTGGGGGAACATATGCTAAAGAAATGAATAATACTGTCGCTTTTGGTTGTGCATTTCCTGGCATTGATTATCATATTCATGATGAAGGTGAATTTGTAACAATTGAGGAATTAGAACTTCAAAAAGAATTATATAAAGAAGCTGTAATAAGATTGACAAATATTTAATATTAATGTATGATAACATCAGTTTAAGGAGAGATATTATGTATAATTTAACTAATTTACATCGTCATCATAGAATTTAAAACGTGTACCACGGGTACATGTTCTTTAAGTGTACCTATGATAGTTAAATTATATATTTGAAAACTATATATAGGTAAAACTATATATAGTTTTTTTTATTAATAGAAAGAAGGATTAATATGAAATTAGTAGAACCAAGAACACTATCTGGATTTATGGAATTAGAGCCAAGCAGCCAATTATTATTTGAAAAATACAAAAATATAATAGAAAGTACATATCAAAAATATTCATTTACACCACTTGATACTCCTGTAATAGAATATGCTAATGTATTATTAGCAAAAGCAGGTGGAGAAACTGAAAAACAAATATATCGTCTTAAAAAAGGTGATAATGATTTAGCACTTCGTTTTGATCTTACAGTTCCACTAGCAAAATATGTTGCTAAAAACTATAATGAACTAGTATTTCCATTTAAAAGATATCAAATAGGTAAAGTATATCGTGGTGAACGTGCTCAAAGAGGACGATTTAGAGAATTTTATCAATGTGATATAGATGTTATAGGAGATGAAACTTTACCATTAATATATGATGCTCAAATACCTGTTATAATAGGTGAAATTTTAAATAAAATGGAAATTGGTAAGTACGTAATAAGACTTAATAATAGAAAGATATTAAATGGATTTTTTAGTAATTTAAATTTAACTGATTTTCAAACAGAAATTTTAAGAATTATAGACAAAATCGATAAAATAGGTGCTGTTGAAGTAGAAAACGAAATAAAAGAATTAACTAAATATTCAAAAGAAATTATGTCATTTATATCTATTACTGGATCAAATGATGAAATTTTAAGACAATTAGAAGAATTAAAAATAGAAGATGAGATATTTGTTGAAGGATTAAATGAATTAAAAGAGGTGGTTAATTACCTAAAATTAATGAAGTTTAATGACTATAAAATTGATTTAACAATAGCAAGGGGATTAGATTACTATACTGGAACAGTATATGAAACAACATTAATTAATAACCCAGAAATAGGTTCAGTAGCATCAGGTGGTAGATATGAAAATTTAGCAGGATATTATACTAATAAAAAATTACCAGGTGTAGGTATTTCAATTGGTTTAACAAGATTATTTTATAATTTGTTAGATGCTGGTGTTATAAAAGATTATAAAAAGCCAATAGTAGATTACTTAATTATTCCAATGGATGGAGTCGATGAATTTACATTTAATATTTATAATCAATATTTAAATGAAAATAAAAAAGTTGAAATATGTATGCTAGATAAGAATTTTAAGCAAAAGATGAAATATGCAAATAGATTAAATGTTCCATATGTAATAATTATTGGTGAAAATGAAAAAAATAATAATGAATATGTATTAAAAAATATGTATGATGGATCTCAAAAAATCATAAAATTATAATTTGACAAAAACATATTTATTTGATATTCTATTACATGAAAAAACGGAGATAAAAGAAATAGTAGTAAATAATCATGATTCAGTGAGTTAGCGGTTGGTGTGAGCTAATGAGTGACTTTATGAACGCATCTTTTTAGTTTTAATCGTAATTCTGCGTTAAAGAAAGAGAGCATAGATTCCTATGAAATAAGGTGGTACCGCGAGCAATTCGTCCTTATAAAATAGGGATCTTTTTTATTTATAAAAGGAGGAAATAATATGAGTTTAATAAAAAATACTGAAAATTTAATTTTAAAAGCTGTAAATGAATTAGGATATGAATTAGATAATGTCACATTAGAAAAATGTACAATGAAAAATTTAGGACAATATCAAGTAAATTTTGCAATGGGACTTGCAAAAAAATATTCTAAAAATCCTAGAGATATAGCAACTAAAATAATGAATGCAATAAAAAATGATTTTAAAGATGTTAATATTGCAGGACCAGGATTTATTAATCTTACTTTTAAAGATGAAGATTTAATTAATAATGCAGTGGGTGATTTTAGTAATCATATAGATTATGAAAAACCTAAAAAAATTATTGTAGATTATGGTGGAGCTAATGCAGCTAAAGCACTTCACGTAGGTCATATGCGTGCTGCAAACATAGGTGAAGCAATCAAACGTTTATGTGTACTATTTGGAAATGATGTAATAGGAGATGTTCATTTAGGAGATATAGGTCGTCAAGCAGGTATGCTTATTAGTCAATTAAAACTTGAACAACCTGATTTACCTTGGTTTGATCCTAATTTTGATGGTGAATATCCTAAAGTAAATTTAACTGCTGCAGATTTAGGAAGAATGTATCCTGAAGCAAGTATTGCTGCAAAAGAATCAGAAGAAAGAATGGAAGAAGTTCGTCAAATTACAGCTGAAATAGATAAAGGGAAAAATAAAGCTTATCTAAATTTATGGAAACAAATGGTTAATATTTCAAGTGTTTCTATTAAAGAAGTTTATAAAAAATTAAATTGTACATTTGATCTTTGGGAAGGTGAAATGGATGCATTAAATTATGTACCACAAGTATTAGAAATATTAAAACCTTATCTTTATGAATCAAATGGTGCTTTAGTTATGGATGTACAAAAAGATGATGATAAAACAGAAATACCACCATTAATGGTTATTAAAAGTGATGGGGCAACTATTTATGGTACACGTGATTTAGGTACAATATATTCTAGAATGGAAAGATTTAATCCTGATGAAATTTTATATGTAGTTGACCAAAGACAAGGAATGTATTTTGAACAAGTAATTCGTGGTTCTTATATTTCAGGATTAGTTCCTCCTACTACTAAATTAGAGTTTTTAGGATTTGGAACAATGAATGGTAGTGATGGTAAACCATTTAAAACTCGTGATGGTGGCGTAATGCAACTAAATGATTTAATTAATATGATTTATGTTGAAATAGAAAAGAAAATTAAACCAGAAATAAATGGTGAAGAAAGAAAACAAATAGCAGAAAAGCTTGCTATTGCAACATTAAAATATAGTGATTTACTTCCATATAGAAGAACAGATTATAATTTTGATCCAGTAAAATTCTCTTCACTAGAAGGTAAAACAGGACCATATATCTTATATGGTAATGTTCGTATGAAATCTTTATTAAGCAAGGTTGAAAATAAAGATTACAAAATTAAATTAATACCAAATGAAGATGTTATGGATGTACTTGTTAAAATATCTGAATTATCAAAAGTATTAAAAAGAGCATATGATGAATTTGCTATTAACTATATAACTGATTATTTATATGAGCTAATTCAAGCATTTAATAAATTTTATAATAATAACAATATATTAAATGAACAAGATGAAGATATTAAAGAAACATATATAGCACTTGTAAAATCTGTATATAGTATAAGCGAAAAATTATTAGATGTATTAGCTATTGAAGAAGTAGAAAAAATGTAGATTCCTTTATTGGAATCTTTTTTTATGCTATAATTATAGTGGTGATAAGATGAATAATATTATAGAAGAATTGATACATGAGGCATTTAATCATAATATAATAATTGATGGAAAAAATAATTATATAGCATTTAATACAATAATTAATGGAAATGAATTAATAAATGGAGATAAATATCCAACATTAGTAATAAATGATTATGATGAACTAATAAAAAAATTAGATCTATATATAAGAACTTATTTAAAAAATACAAGTACTTTACCTTTGTTTCAAAAAGAAAAAGAAAAAAATTTAATTAAATACTTAGTTTCACATATATTTATTTATGCTGAGAACAAAGATTTCAAAAATCCAATAGAACTTATTGAAACTAAAATTAATTTTTTAAATGATAATACATTTAAAGACTATAATAAAACATTTGAAGGGTTTATAAGCAATACTAAATTAAACATTAAAAGTACTAATGATGAAATAACATTAAAAAAAATGTATATTAATTTATCTAATAATGATGATATTTTTAATTTTCCTACAATTACATATGCTATATCTAATGAAGAATGCTATATATATAAAATTGAAGAATACAAATTAACTAATTCATCATTTGAAAAAAAAGTATTAAAAGAACTAACTCAAATAAATAAAAATATTAATAAAGAATTGTTAGTTTGTTCACCACAAACATTAGTAAGTATACTTATATTCATCAAATTACTAAAAGACAATAATATAAAAAAATTACAAGTAGTTACATATTTACCAGTTAAATATAATATGTGTAATTTTAAAATAAATGATTTAAAAAAAGAATTAAAACAATTAGAAAATAAAACAGGATTTTATAAAAAAACATTTAAAAGAATAAATAAACAAACACATATGATTAATGAAGAATTAGAAACATATATATATGATGAAAATATAACAAATTCATTATTAAATACGATAATAAACAGTTTACACTAAAAAAAAATGTGATATAATTTATATAGTAGGAGGAATAACATGAAAGACAAAACAATACTACTTAATAATGGCGTTGATGTAGATGCAAGTTTAGAATTATTTGGAGATATGGAAACATATAACGAAACATTAAATGATTTTTTAGAATCAGTTTTTGAAAAATTAGAAGAGATTAAAAAATATAAAGAAACTAAAGATATGCCTAATTATGCTATATTAGTACATTCTCTTAAAAGTGATTCAAAATATTTAGGTTTTACTAAATTAGCAGAACTTTCTTATCAACACGAACTTGAAAGTAAAGCTAACAACTTAGAATTTGTTTTAGAACATTATGATGAATTAGTTAATGAGGCAAATAGAGTAATTAATGTTGTTCAAAAATATTTAGGAGAAAATGTTAATGCTAAAGAACATTCAGCAAATAAAACCTTAGAAAATGATTTTATTTTAATAGTAGATGATTCCGATATAATTAGAAATTTCATTCAAAAAATATTTAAGGATCAATATGAAATCATGGTTGCTAAAGATGGTAAAGAAGCAATTGATATTATAAGTGTTGCTGATCCTAGTAAGGTCGGAGGATTATTTTTGGACTTAAATATGCCTAATATTGATGGATTTCAAGTATTAGATTATTTAAAAGAAAATAATTTATTTGAAGTCATTCCTACATCGATAATTACTGGAGATGATTCTAAAGAAGCTATTGATAGAGCATTTAAATATCCAATAGTTGATATGCTTAATAAACCATTTAATGAAAAAGAAGCTAAATTAATTGTACAAAAAACTATTAATCATGGTAAATAAAAACTAGAATTTCTAGTTTTTTTAGTATATAATATTCACTGGAGGAAATATTATGATAAGTATTAAATCAGATCGTGAAATAGAATTAATGAAAGAAGCTGGAAGATTAGTTGGTGAAACACATAAATATCTAAAACAATTCATTAAAGAAGGTATAACAACAATTGAATTAGATAGATTAGCAGAAGATTTCATAAGAAAAAATGGAGGAATCCCAACAGAAAAAGGATATGAAGGATATCCAGCAAGTATATGTGCTAGTGTAAATGATGAAGTAGTACATGGAATACCAGGAAAAAGAAAATTAAAAAATGGTGATATAATTACTATTGACATGGTAATATCTTACAAAGGTTATCAAGCAGACAGTGCATGGACATATGCAGTAGGTGAAATTAGTAAAGAAAAAAAATATTTAATGGAACATACTGAAAAAGCTTTATATGAGGGTTTAAAACAAGTTAAACCGGGAAATCGTTTAGGAGATGTATCTCATGCTATACAAGAATATGCTGAAAGTCATAACTTAAGTGTAGTAAGAGAATTATCAGGACATGGTATTGGAACTGAAATGCATGAAGATCCTGATATACCAAACTATGGTAAAAAAGGAACTGGAATTCTACTTAAAAAAGGTATGACATTAGCTATTGAACCAATGCTTAACTTAGGTAAAAGAGATATTGCAATATTAAATGATGATTGGACAATTGTAACATTAGACGGAAGTGATAGTGCTCATTATGAACATACCGTAGTAGTGACTTCAGATGGATGTGAAATAATAACTAAAAGATTAGACTAATTTGTCTAATTTTTTTTATATTTATGTTATAATTATAATAGGTGAATAGTATATGGAAAATATAAGTGAGTTACAGACAATAGAAACAATAGAGAATTTAAATATATTAGAATCAATTATTAAAAATCCTAATATAAAAATAGATGATTTATTAAAAGGTAAAGAATTTAATGGATATTATTTAGATTTAGTATTATCATTAAATCAGTTTCTAATGAATAAAGATAGAACAATCAAAAAAACAAATGAAGAACAAAAATTTAAAAACTTTTTATTAAAAAAAGTAATAGAGGTATATACGGAAACAAATGGAAATATCAATATAGAACAATTTATTGAAGAAATTAATAGAGTAAGAAATAATATAGGACATGGTAAATATTTTATAAACAAAGATAATTTAAATGTTGTTCTTTCGGATACAGGTGAAGAAATTTCTTATAGTTGGATAAGAAATATGATAGAAGAATTATTTATAGATAATAAAAATAAATTAACTAAATTACCAATAAAAACTGGTTATATTGCTAGAAATAATAATGATAAAATTGATATTGATAATATATTACCATCATTAAAAAATTTTAATGTTTGTGAATATAATATTAATTCTACTTCTGAATCTTTTGATGAAAATGGATTATCTCTTATACAACATGAAATAGAAAAATTTAAAAATAAAGCTAATAATTTATTTTATTATGATAAAACAATGATGGAATATAATATTTCAATGAATAATTGTAAATCTATAGCAGAACTATCTAATATAAATTTTTCAGGAAAAATATTTAACATGTATGAAATAGATGATGAACTTAAAAATAAAATTGAGATGGTTATAAAAGATAATTATGAATCATTAAAAAATGCTAGTCAAGAAAGTCTAGAAACATTTTTAAAAGGGTTTATGAATGACTTTTATTTTGATAAAGAAGATAGTTTACAATTAGATAAAGCATTTAGTCAAGTAACATTTTTATCTCGCATTATAAATGAAAATAGACATATGACTTATAATGAATTGAAAAGTAAATATTATAATTTACCACCTACAGATAATCAAATGTTAGTTGCAGTAACATTAGCAAAATTTAATTTATTATATTCATATAATGCGGATACTATTTTTAGAGATTATTTAGATTATTCCAAAATAGATTTATCAAAACTAAATCCGTCAATAAATACCAATAGTCATTATAAATTAACTGAAACAGAAAATAAACAAATATTTAAATTGGAAAAAGATGCAAAAAATTTCTATAAAAAATATACTGGTATGAAAACAAAAATCAAAGAACCAAATGAAAAACAAGAAGAGTTAATGAATGGATTTAATTTAAGAACATATGAAAGTTTATTCGATATATTAGAACTTAAAGATGCTATAAGAAAAAAAGAATTTAATAAAAACGATAATGTATATAATGAAGAATTATATAAAAATAATAAAGAAATAATAAACCATATAAGAAATTCTATTATACATAACAATATAGAGATTAATAATAGAATAATTAATAACAATTTATCGACATGTATAATAACATTTAGAGATTTTGATAATGGAAGTAAGACATTTGAATTAACAACATCATTAGATAATATTAATAATATTTGTGATCATAAAGAATTATTAGAAGTGCTACATCAAAATAATAATTATGAGCAAGGAAAAAGTATGAAAGGTTTTATAAATACTTTAATGCTTTATTTACTTACAACATTATTAATAAGTGTAGGTATATTTTATTTAATGTGTTATTTTGGTATTTAAAAAAATTAAATAATATGATAAAATAAAATAGAGAATAGGAGAGTAAAAAGATGAAGAAGAAATTAAAGATTTTATTATTATCATTCCTTTGTCTTTTAGTATTCCCAATTTATACCAAAGCATGGGATGAAATTGGGACAGGTGAAGGGGTCGACACTGGTGGCGGAGGAAATTGTACTGACGCATCAGGATGTTGCTTCTGTAGATGGAATAACAAAAACTTTGGTTCAATTAAATTAACCATTGTTTATTATGACGGTACTACAAGACACAAATTAGGAAATGATATAGCATATGCTAAAGGTTATAATGATGAATGGATTAGATCACGTATTAAAGGAGTTAAAATCAAAAATTGGCTTCCTTATAATAATGTATTAGGACGTTCAGATTACTCATTACAATTAAAAAATACGTTATTAAGTCAAGCTCAAAAATCTGCTGATTATCCTTTAATTAGAGAAATATTTAGTGATGCTGGAGTTGATTATAATGCTTTATTACATGCAGCTAAAACTAGGGGTGCTTATACTGATAAAGTAACAGGTAAAAGTTTTACCAATATAATTAACGAAAAAATTGGTTCAAAAGGTCAAGCAACAAAAGGTATTCGTATTATTGTAGAACCAATATTTGTATATGAAGAAACTGGTTTTTGTCCTACATTTAGAAAAGGACTAGACCGTGCCATGACAGCTAAAAATATTTTAGCATTCGCATATGGTAAAACTGATACAAATGGTTATAGATATATGAATAATGCTACACTTGAAGCATTCTCAACAGCAATGTATATGCCAAAAGGTGATGCTGGATTCTATCCAGTTAATATAAATAATTTAAGACTTTCTGAAGTTAGTAATCCTAATAGTGGATGGGGATTAAATATTTATGGTCCATTTGATGATATCAGTCAAGTTTGTGATCCAGATAAAGAATATCCTGGATATTCATCAGGTGTAGAATATTGTTGTGTTACAGAAAAAATAACAACAGATGACCAACGTAATAATAAAACAACTGCTCAAGGTGGTAATTTAACAAGACCACTTACTGATTACGAATTAAGATCAACTAAAAAATGTAATCAAAAATCAGAATTATGTAGACCAGATACTGATGGTGTTCAAACTTGTTGTAAAAAACTAGGTATTACTCCAGGTACACCAGTATCGGTTCAACAAGAATATGTTAATAAAAAATTACTTGAAAGAGTTATGAGTGCACAAGAATTACTTGATGCTGGTTGTGGTGATGATGGTGGAGGAGCTTCTTGTAAATATTTAATTGATTATGCAGCACCAGATACATGTCAAACTGGTGAATCAAAAGGTAAAGCTATTGATATTGCAAATTGGAATTGTATATTTGCAAGTTCTACAAGTACTAAACCAGGTGTTAAAAAACACTATTTTGAAGATAGTTCATTTTCTAATAATTATTGTGCAGTATATTGTAAACAAGAAATAAATTATGCATTACCTGCTGGAGATATTGAAGTATATTCAGGAAGATTCTTATTAGTTGGTAATGTTACATCAACATTTACTTCATCAACATTAGGTCCAGTAACATATAGCGGTAAAAAAGAATGCCGTATAACTTCTGCTAAAGGAAACAAATCTGGTACAATTAATGTTAGTAAATTTAAGAATGATATGTCAAAAGTTGATGATGAAATAAGAACATATTGGGATGAATGGAAAATTTGGCAAGCTCAACAAAATGCTTGTACAACTGGTTCACCACAATATTATAATGGTGTTAGATATACATGTGATACATCATCAAAAAAACCAAATTATAGTACACAAATTGCTGCTGCAAAAATTAAATACGAACAAGCACTAGATAAACGTGAAAAATACGTAAATCAAATTACAGCTTGTACAGATTTTGCAAGTGGTGTAAAATATAATGAATTTAATCCTAAAGTTACATTAAGTTATGAAGAAACTGTTTATGGTAAAGATAGCAGTGGAAAACTTAAAGAATGGACTTTAAAACAAAATGATATTGTTGAAAATGTACAAACTAAATACTATCAAGGTGGAAATGCTAGTAATGGAAGTTCATCAACTAGTACTACTACACCAGTATATGAAAATATGCCTGTTTATGCATGTTCAGGAAATACTCCATGTACTAAAACAGGAACAGTTAAATATCCAAAAACTACTTGGTGGCAAAAGAATTTTGATAAAAATATAGAATATACACTTCCAGATGATACATATCAATGGATTTCTAAAGCAACAGGTGAATCTTTTGATGAACAAGAAAAAGCTGGAGGAAATAATAGTGTATATATGGATTTACCAAATTTACCAATTCATTATTCAACAATGGCTGGTAGATATGATTTCCATTTAGTAACTGAATCATTTGGTGACAAAAATAAAATGAATGATTTAATAATGAAAAAAGGAGATAAATTCCAATTTGGAGATGGAACATATGAAGGTTCAAAAGAATATATTTGTCAATTCACTGTTAAATGTGACAAACACATGATTACTACAGATATTGATAAGTATTGTGAAATATGTGGTGAAGAAGTAGATACTTGTCGAAAGAAACTATGTAAACCTGATGATCCTGAATGTTTACCATGTGATCCAGAAAGAGATACATGTAATGATTGTTCAAATCCAGGTGGTGGAACTCCTGGTGGAGGAACACCTGGTGGAGGAACTCCTGGTGGTGGAACTCCTGGTGGCGGTACTCCTGGTGGAGGAACTCCTGGCGGTGGAACACCTGGTGGCTCATGTCCAACTGAAGAATGCCCTTCTGGAAAATGTCCAAAGAGAACAAATTTAGATATTAACTTAGTATTTAGATCTGTATCATTATATAGTCCTGAACAAGCATTCCCAGGTGAAACTGGAACAGGAAGACGTCCTGGTGACAACTGGTTCTCATTAGATGGCTCACTAGTTACTAATTATATTACTAAAAACCGTGGAGTAGAAAATTATAAAGTATATAAAGAATCTCCAATGTATGAAGTTACATTAACTCCTTCTTTAATGAAAGAAATTAGAGAATATAATAAAAAACAAAATGGTTCTGTAATTTCAATCTATAATCAAACTGGTATTGCTGGTTATGCTGATTATAATTCTATGAAGTGTATTGGTAATGCTTCTAAATGTATGAGTACAGTAATTAGAGATTGGGGAGTTACTGGTTGCGGAATTAGGGAAAATTTCGAACATGGAAAATATCCAAAATGTCCAACTGGTGCTGACGGACAATGGGGATTAACTGATTAAAAGCTTATATTATTTAAGCTTTTTTTCTTTGTCTTTTATAGACTTAATGTAAAATAAATGTTAAAATATTAATGGTGAATGTTTATGATTTATACTTCGACTTCAAACGAAAAAATTAAAAATATTAAAAAGTTACAGAATAAAAAATATAGAGATCAAGAAAATTTATTTATTGTTGAGGGTGAACATCTTGTAAAAGAAGCTTTTTCTTTATCTAGATTAGAATTACTTATTGTAGAAGAAAACTATGATATAGATATTGATATACCTAAAATGATTGTTAGTGGCAGAGTAATGAAATATTTAAGTGAATTAGAAACACCTACACATTATTTAGGTGTTGTTAAAAAAAACAATAACAATTTTATTGGTAAAAGAATAATCGCATTAGATGGTGTACAAGATCCTGGTAATTTGGGTACTATTATTAGAAGTAGCGTGGCTTTTAATTTTGATACTATTTTGTTATCTAAAGATTGTGTAGATACCTATAATTCAAAAGTTCTAAGAGCAACTCAAGGAATGATTTTGAAAGTAAACATAATTAGATGTGATTTATGTGAAGTTTTAAGTAAATTAGATAATTACAAAATATATGGTACTAGTGTAGTTAATGGTAAAAATATTAAAGATGTGAAAGAAAAAAATAATATTGTAGTAGTTATGGGTAATGAAGGTACTGGTGTAACTAATGAAGTACAAGAATTGTGTAATGATTTTATATATATACCTATGAATAAGAACTGTGAAAGTTTAAATGTTGCAGTTGCATCTTCCATTATAATGCACGAGTTAAATTAGGGGGTTATTATGGAATTAATTAAAGTTGGGAAAATTGTTAATACACATGGTATTAAAGGTGAAATAAGAATAATTTCTGATTTTAAATACAAAAAAGATGTTTTTAAGGTAGGAAATATTTTATATGTAGATGATGATAAATTAGAGATTAATAGTTATCGTGTTCATAAGAATTTTGATATGGTAACATTTAAAGGTATTAATGATATTAATGATGTATTAAAATATAAAGGTAGTAATGCATATATTAATAGAGAAGAATATAAATTTGATGGTTATCTTTATGAAGATATTATAGGACTTGATGTAATAATTGATAATAAAAAATATGGAGTTGTCGATACATTTTTATTTAGTACTGCTCATCCAATAATTGTTATAAAAGATAAAGATAATAATAAACATTTTGTACCTTATATAGACGAATATGTTAAAGAAATAAATCTAGAAAAACATGAAATATTAATAGAAGTTATAGATGGTTTATTATGAAAATAGATATTTTATCATTATTTCCTAATATGTTTGATGGATTTATTAACGAGTCTATAATTAAAAGAGCTATTGATAAAAAATTAGTTGAAATTAATGTAATTGATTTTAGAAAATATTCAAAGGATCCACATAATAGAGTTGATGATTATAGTTATGGTGGGGGAGCAGGAATGGTTCTTTCTTGTCAACCAATATTTGATTGTATTGATGCTATTAAAACTAATGATTCTTTTATTATTTTAATGACTCCACAAGGAGTTAAATTTAATCAAGAAATTGCTCATGATTTAACAAATAAAAAACATTTAATATTAATATGTGGTCATTATGAAGGATTTGATGAACGTATTAGAAGTTTAGCTGATATGGAAATAAGTATAGGTGATTATGTCCTTACAGGAGGAGAACTTCCATCTATGGTTATTAGTGATAGTATTATAAGACTTCTTGAAGGTGCTATAAATGAAGAGTCACATGTAAATGATTCATTTAATGATGGATTGCTTGATTATCCTGTATACACAAAACCATCTGATTTTAGAGGAATGAAAGTTCCTGAGGTACTTTTATCAGGTCATCATGAAAACATTAAAAAATGGCGTTATGAAGAACAGTTAAAAAGAACTAAAGAACGTCGTCCAGATTTAATCAAGAAAGGGTGAAATTATGAAAAACCAATATAAATTAATTACTGAAAAATGTTATTCCAGTATAATCAACTTAGATTGCTTAAAAATTAATGGTTTTCATTTTAAACCCTCAAATAATATTAAATACAACGGTATTACTGTAACAAAAATGACATTAGTTAATTATTCATTTGTAGAAAAAGTATTAAAAAGAAAAATCAAAAAACGTTTAGAAGTATATCTAAGATTTATCATGACATTAGTAGATGATAATGATGATACAGATATTACAGATTTAAGAGCTGCATTAAATGATTTAACAAGATATAAAGAAACAATAAGATATAAATATCAAAAATATTTAGATAAAAAATATTTATCACTGTT
>JALERC010000019.1 GCA_022763805.1 Mycoplasmatota bacterium
TTCAAGATGGGGAGAAGTATTTAGTGATAATACACTAGCAAGTGCATTACTTGATAGATTACTTCATTATTCACACATAATAAGAATTACAGGTAACTCCTATAGAATAAAAGATAAAATAGTAGAAACGGATTCAAGAACAAATGAATATAATGAATAAAATTCTTTGTTTCTTTCTTATAAGAAAGAAAGCCCATCGGCGAGATGGACTATATCATCACTAGCTGGTTTCTTATTTTCCTTCTTTTTCATAAAAGAAGGAAAGCCACCGGCAGGTATAAAACTATAAGATTTTAACTTTGACATTTTTTTAGGTTTTGACCTTGACATTTACAAGTTCAAGTAAAAATCTTATGGTGCAAGCGATGGGACTTGAACCCACACGATATAAATCACAAGCCCCTCAAGCCTGCGTGTCTACCAATTTCACCACACTTGCATATTTACATTATATCATATATAATCGTTATTGGTGATAAAAATGAAAAATTGTTTAATATTAGAAGGTGGAGGAATGCGTGGTGTTTATACGGCAGGTGTTCTTGATTATTTTAATAAAAAAGGTTTAACTTTTAACTGTTGTATTGGTGTATCTGCAGGTGCTTTACATGCTACAAGATATTTATCTAATCAACCTAAAAAATCATTCGAAATAACACTAAAGTATTTAAAAGATAAAGAATATTGTAGTATATATAGTTTAATAAAAACAGGTAATCTATTTGGTGTAGATTTATTATACAATAAAATACCAAAAGAAATTGCGCCTCTTGATAATGATTACTTCAAAAAAAGTAAAGTCGAATTTAGATGTGTTATAACTGATATAAAAACAGGTAAACCAAGTTATCCTGTTATAAAAGATTTTTATAAAGATATGAAATATATTCAAGCATCATCAAGTCTACCATTACTAGCTAAAAATGTTTTAATTGACAATAAAGAATATCTAGATGGAGGAATTAGTGATTCGATACCTATAAAAAAAGCGATAGAATTAGGATATAAAAAAAATATTGTAATATTAACTCAACCATCTGATTATATTAAAAAACCAAGTAAAGCAAATAAATTAATAGCAAAAAAATATAAAAATTATCAAGGATTAGTTACGGCTATGGAAAATAGACATAATATGTATAATGATACGATTAAATTTATAAACGAACAAGAAAAACTTGGTAACATTTTCGTAATAAGACCTAATCAATCATTAGGTATTGGTAGAACAGAAAAAAATAAGGATAAGTTAATTAATGCTTATCATATGGGACTAGAAGATGCTTGTAAAAATTATAATGACTTAATAAAATATTTAAAGGAGAATGATTAATCATTCTCCTTTTTATAATTATCTATACTACCTAAATCATGTACATCAGTATAACCCATAGATAATAACATATCATATGCTTTTTTACTTCTTACACCACTTCTACAATATACTACTATTGTTTTATTTTTTTTAATTTTTATATTTTGAATATTATCTACTGGTATATTTATAGCTCTATCAATATGTCTTTCATTATATTCTTCTTCTGTTCTTACATCAATAATTATAGTATTTTTATCTTCAATAATACTATTTATATCATTGTTATTATTACATCCTGTAATAATAAGTAACATTGATAATAGTATTAAAAACTTTATTTTAAAGCTTTCCACATTTTACTCCATAATTTATCAGAAGAATAATTCAAGATTCCAACTTTATAAACTCTTAACCCATATTTAATTAATAAATAATTTGTAAAAATCATTATAACTATAGAACCAATAACATGATAAACTCCAATTTGATCTATCATAAATAAAGAAGGTGCTAGAATAGCTGAAATAAATGGTACAAAAGAAAGTCCAGTAATAAAAAGTGATCCTTTAAACATTACTGCCATAACAGCTAAATAATAACCTATAAATAATATTATCATAATTGGTGTTTGTAATTGTTGAAAGTCTTCTATCGTTGTTGTCATACTAGCAAGTATTCCTGCAAGTAGTGAATAAGCTAAAAATGTTAAAATCATAAGAATTAATAATAAAGGTATCATATATATTAGTTTGTCAGCAAAACTTGTATTTATTGCACCTTTTAGTGTTTCTTTTACTGTATCAAAAACACCATATTTTATTTGGTCTCCACCAATAAATTTTCTTGAAATGAATCCCGCTACACCATACATAAATAGCAATAAACCTTGAAATATAACAAATATATTACTTGCTATAACTTTACTAAAGAAATGTACTTTAGGACTAACATTTGAAATTATAATTTCCATACCACGTGTAGTTTTTTCATCGTTAACTTCTGCCCCTATCATTTGCACTAATATTACAACTAACATAAAGAAAGGAAGTATAACTAATGGAAATACAGTTTGCATTATAATTTCCAAATTTTCATTAGATGAACTTTTCGATTTATCAAATACTACTCTTTCAACATCAACTTGTTCATATATTGAATTTATTTCTTCAAAAGATATATTTGATTTTTCAATTGATAACATTATTTTAGTATTATATAAAGCATTTTTTAAGAATTGACTATCTAATATATCGAGATATTTTTGACTCAATAATTTTACTTTTAATACTTTTTCATTATCATTATTGAATACTATTGCAATATCTTTGTTTTTTAAATCTTTCTTTAATTCTTTTTCTGTCTTTTTATATTTTATTAATTTATATTCTTTATTTGATTCATTCATATCTATTTGTTGTTTAAAAATATCATATGATGAATTAGTATTATCAATTATATATATTTTTTGTGGTTTATTAAAATCTCCTCCAAAATAATTAATAATAGAGTCAATATTAGCTGTTCCAATTATTACTAATGCTATTAAAATATTTGCTATTCTAAACCATTTTGTATCTATTTTTCTTTTTAAACTTACTTTAATAAGATATAAAAATTTATTTCTCATATGCTTCACCAACCTTTGCAACAAATATTTCTTCTAGTGATGGTTCTTCTAAAGCATATTTAGTTATATTATTACTTTTTGATACTACTTTAAAAACATCATCATTAAATTCTTTAGATTCAATTTTAATTTGATAAAAATTACCCTTTTCTATTACTTCTAGTACTCCTTTAATTTTTTTAATTTTATCAATATCTATATCTCCTTCAACAATAATATTTTTCTTTCTAAATTGTTCCTTAATATCTTTCAAATATCCTTCTAAAACAACTTTTCCTTTTGTAATTACACAAAGCTTTTTACAAAATAATTCAACATGTTCCATTCTATGAGATGAAAATATTATCATGCTTCCCTTTTTAGACATTTCTATTATTTCTTGTTTAAATAATTCAACATTAAATGGATCTAATCCTGAAAATGGTTCATCTAAAATAAGCAATTTAGGTTCATTTAAAATAGCTGTTATAAATTGAATTTTTTGTTGATTTCCTTTTGATAATTCTTTTATTTTTTTCTTTTTAAATTCTTTTAAATTAAATTTATCGTCATTTTTATAAAACTTATTTAATAGAATATCTAATCTTTTTATTATTTCTTCTTCTTTCATACCTTTTAATGTACCATAAAATATACATTGTTCTTCTACTGTCATTTTTGTAAGTAAACTTCTTTCTTCAGTTAGAAAACCAATATCATCTGTGACGCTATAATCAATCTTTTTATTATCTAATGTAATAGAACCATTTGTTGCTTCTATTAGCCCTATAATCATTCTAAAAGTTGTAGTCTTACCTGCACCATTAACACCTAAAAGACCAAAAATTTCTCCGGGTTTAACAGTGAATGATAAATTATCTACAGCTTTAAAATCGCCATAATATTTTGTAACATTTTCTACCTTTAACATTTTATCACCTAAAAAGATTATACATTAAAAAAATAAGCAATACAATAAATGTATTACTTATTTAAAAAATATTCTAACTATGTCATTATATGTAATAACAAGCATTAATAATAGTAGGAAACACATACCTACACTATGTACTGTATTCTCAAATTTAGGACTTACTGCACTACCCTTAATTTTTTCAATAATTAAGAAAAATAATCTACCACCATCAAATGCTGGAATAGGAAGTAAATTCATAAAACCTACATTTAATGATATATATCCAAGTAAATATATCAAACTTAATAAACCTGATTTAGCAGTTTCTCCTACAGCTTGATATATACCAACAGGTCCTGATAAATTATTAAGTGCAAGTTTTCCTGTAAATAAATATTTTAAAATGTTAACCATTTGTACAACTAATGAAATAGTATTTTGAAATGCATATTTAATTGCTGCAAAAAAACCTTTTTGAACATCTCTACCAATGCCAAAACCAAATTTATATTCACCTTTAACTTTTTTTGGTTTCATTTTAATGTTTTCAATTTCATTATTTTTATGTTCAACAGTAAGTGTAACTGTTTTATCTTTTGATACCATTAAATCAAGTAGTAACATATCAGCACTTGTATTTTTACCATTTAATTTTAATATCTTATCTCCTTCTTGTAATCCACTAGAATATGCAGGCATTCCTTTTTGTAAAGAACTAATATATGCATATTTAGAAGGACATCCATTGAATAATCCAATAATGAAAAAAATTACAATAGCAAGAATAAAATTAAACATTACACCTGCAACAATTGTCATAAATCTTTGAGACCATGTTTTATTATATAGTCTCTTAGTTTTAGGAACATCATCATCATCATCAATTTGTTCCCCTGCCATACTAACATAACCACCAATAGGTATTGCTCTAATACAATATAATGTTTCATCATTTTTTCTTTTCCATGACTTAATAAGAGGTCCCATACCTATTGAAAATTCATAACAATAGATACCTGCCTTTTTAGCAAATAAGAAATGACCAAATTCATGTATGCATACAGTAATACCAAGAATTAATACAAAATATATAAATGTCATATTATCCTCCTTTTATAGACCAAACCAAAAGAACATGAATCCAATAAGAACAAAAATAATACTATCCATTCTATCTAATATACCTCCATGTCCTGGAATTAAATTAGAAAAATCTTTCTTACCAAAGTATCTTTTTATTGCTGAAAATACTAAATCTCCAAATTGTCCTAATATTGATAAAAATAAGCTTATTAAAGTTATTTTTAATACATTTTCATTAGGATTTATAACTGTTAAATAGAAAATTGTACTAGTAATTACACCAGCTAATGTTCCACCAAATGAACCTTCCCATGTTTTTTTAGGTGATATGCTTTCTATCATTTTATGTTTACCAATTAATAATCCTGTAAGATATGCAAATGTATCTGTAAGTATAGTAATAATTAATAAATATAAAATTAAAGCTAATCTAACATTTCTTACAGCAACCATTAATATCATTGAAAGTGATAAAAAGAATATTCCTCCTATTAAATAGAAAGCATCATTAATATTATATTTTTCTTTATCATGATATAAAACAGTTGGTATTAAAAATGTAATAAATAAAGCACTTAATACTCTAAAATCCATTTCTAAAGTAATTGTTTCTTTAATCATATTTGTTCCAACTAATAATATCATAAATATATATGATGTAAACTTAACAAACATAGGAAGCTTTTTTTTAGTCTCTTTCATATCTAAAAATTCTTTAAGTGCTAATAATGAAATAATAAATATAGCTATATCAAATACAGTACCACCAATATAGAATACCGGTACTAGTATTAAAGCCATTATAATAGCACTAATTGTTCTTTCCTTCATAATTTATACCTCCAAATCTTCTATCTCTTTTATTATATTTCAATATAGCTTCATCAAAATCTTTTTTACTAAAGTCTGGAAAACATACTAAAGGAAAATACATTTCTGCATAACTTAGTTGCCATAACATAAAATTGCTAACTCTATATTCTCCACTGGTTCTTATTAAAAAATCAAGTTGTGGTAAATCTTGGTATAAATATTTTGAAAATGTTTCTACATTTATATCATCTTTATTAATTATACCCTTATTTACATCATCAATAATTTTTTTTGTAGCATCAACAATTTCAGTTTGCCCACCATAATTAAAACAAAAATTTATTATGTTACCAGTATTATTTTTAGTTAATTCAGTAACATAATCTATTGTATCTATTACATCTTTCCTTAATTGTTCTCTTCTTCCCGAAAAAACAATTTTTATATTCTTTTTATTGAATTTTATAGCATCTTTTCTAAAATTTTTAGCAAATAAATCCATTATGAATGATACTTCTTCTTCGCTTCTTTTAAAATTTTCTGTAGAAAAAACATATAAGCTAAGTACCTCTATACCTTTTGTAAAAGCATAATCACAAATTTTTTTAAGATTTTCAAATCCAGCTTTGTGACCCATGCTTCTTGATAAACCTTTTCTTGTTGCCCATCTACCATTCCCATCAACAATAATTCCAACATGTTTTGGGATTATTAGATTTTCTTCATCCATCTAATTTCCTCTTTTCTACAATAACATTATAATATAAAATTTTTATTAATACAAGAAAAAAGAACCTATTAGGTTCTAAAATGAATCGATATCAATTCTAACTTTTTTTTCATTATTTTGATATGCTTGAGCTTGTACTAAAGTTCTTATTGCTTTAGCAATATTCCCGTTTCTCCCAATTAACGCAGGCATATCAGAATTATCTACTAACACTTGGATGACTGCTACATCGTCATCATCAGAAAATTGCTTAACTGATATCATGTCAGATTTCTTTACTAAGTTTTTTACTAAAAATTCAGTTAATTCTACGGAATTCATAATTATTTACTTTCTTTTTTAGAATTGTGGAATTTTTCCATAATTCCTTGACTTCTAAATAAATCTCTAACTGTATCAGTTGGAATAGCACCGTCTTTTAACCATTTAATAGCTTTTTCTTCATCAATTTTGATTTCTGCTGGTTCCATAATTGGATTATATGTTCCTACAGTTTCTATAAAACGTCCATCTCTTGGACTTCTTGAATCAGCTGCTACAACACGATAAAATGGTCTTTTTTTAGATCCCATTCTTTTAAGTCTTAATTTTACTGCCATGTGTTTCCCTCCATTCACTGTTTTTAATTTTAACACAATATAAAATTTGTGTCAACCTTTTTTTGTTGACAAATTTATAATTATGATTAACTTATGATAATGTCTTAAGTATTAACTTTTGAAAATGTCTCAAGTTAATATATAATACTCCACTGGGGTGGAAAAAATGAAAGAGGTAAAATTAAGAATGAATGAACAAGAAAAATACGAAGTTATCAAAGAACTAGTTGACCATAACGGTAACAAAAATCGAGCTAGTAAAAAACTCGGTATATCAAGAAGACAAATTGATCGTCTTATTATTAAATATAAGGAAGGTGGAAAATCTGCTTTTGTTCACGGTAACCGTGGACATGTTCCTAGTAAGACATTAGATAAATCCATCTCCGAAGATTTTATACTATTATATAAGAATAAATATTAAGACTGGAATTTTAATCACTTTAAGGAATTTCTAAAATTAGAGGAAAATATTGATGTATCATATGACTTTATATATAAAACATTAACTAAAGCTAGTATACTCTCTCCTAAGAGTGTGTTCATTCTTAGAGAGCAAAAAAAGGACAGATAAAAATATTAATAATTCCCTTTATTTTAAGGGAAATCAATGTCTCCATAGCTCAGATGGATAGAGCACAGACCTCCTAAGTCTGGTTTTGGCCGAGTTCGAGTCTCGGTGGGGACACCAGAATGCTTATAAAGTCTTGAAATCCTTGGGTTTCGAGGCTTTTTTCGTT
>JALERC010000029.1 GCA_022763805.1 Mycoplasmatota bacterium
CCTCCCGCTTATCAGACGAGCGCTCTAACCAACTGAGCTATAAGCCCACGTGCTAATTAAGTATATAATATTTTTTGAGATATTGCAATACTTTTTATGTAAAAATGTTCAAAAATTAAAATTTATCACATTTTTTATCAATAAATGGTGTCCTGTTAGGGACTCGAACCCTAGACCCACTGATTAAGAGTCAGTTGCTCTACCAACTGAGCTAACAAGACAATTACATAAGTAATTATAGCACTATAAATAAGGATTTACAATACTTTTAAAACAAAAATATTGTTTTATAATAAAAAAGTAGATAAACTACTTTAATTATTTTCTCTATATCCTAAATCCGGAATATCCACAGTTAGGATAAATCCTGTTTTTGCATTTAATAAATCAGGCATTTTATTAACAACACATTTAGTTTCTAAAATAATTCTTTCTATCTCCTATATCATCTTTACTATATCAAAAAAAAATTATTTTAACTATTATAATAAAATATATATTTACACTACAATGTAAACAAAAAAAGAGGTATTACCCTCTTTTAACTTGCCATGTTTCAACAACATTACAGTTGCTACTTGATGGAGCAGGATTTGGCATTTGCATTTTAACAATCATTGGAACTTTAAAAGCCATACCAAACGCAACACATGTACCAGGTTGTAGTGTTTTTTGTTTTTCAACGATTTCTTCACTAATATTAGGAAGCATTTTTTTAATATATTCAAGATCACGTGGATGGTTCATCTTAAATATTAAGAAATTTGAACATTGAGAAATAACAGTATCAGATATTTCTACTGGACGTTGTGAAATAAGATTAAAAATTAAACCATACTTACGACCTTCCTTAGCAACACGTTCAAAAATATTATAACCTAATAAGAATTTATCATTATCAGCTTGTACATAACGGTGAGATTCCTCTAAAAATATATGAAATGGTATAGATGCACGAACATTAAGGCGTTTCGTAAAATCAAATAACATTTTTGTATATATTTTAGTAACACTTTTTGCAAATGTATCATCAATTTCCTCAAGGTTAAAATTGATAATTTGTGCTTTTTTACCATTATATGAAATTAATGAAGCAATATAATTTTCAAGTGTAATAAATTGTGGATATCTTAAATATTCACTATTTTCACCAATTACTAATGCATGTAATCTAACTTTTAATGTAATAGCTTCATCATACATTTTATCATTACGTAATAATCCTTCACTAATTAATGTAAATGATAATGCTTTTTCAAGATCTTCTAATGTAAAATATTTAGTAACAGCTGGTTCATATACATCAAGTTTTTCATCAATAAATGATGAAACATATTCTGTCATTAAATTACTTTCAGGAAATTGTCCCGCAGTATCTATTACAAATAACTCTCTAAATTTACGAGTATATCCTACACCTTTAACAACTGTCTCTAAATTAAATTCTTCAGTAGAACAATTTGCTAAAATAGCATATACATCATTTCTTTTAGAAGCGCAAGTTTGATTAGTAAATAATATTGCCATAATAGCTTTAGCAATAATATGATTACAATATCTATGAGATATTTCATCATCACTTGCAAAAATTGTAACAAGTTTTAACATTCTTTCAATTATAGTTAATTGAGTATGTGTTTCAGCTTCTAATAATAATGCCCAATCATCTCGTCCAAGTAACCAAATTGGAATACGCATAATATTATTTGGATCTGCTGTTTTATTAGTAGTATAAAATTTAAAATTATAATTAGGATTTATTTTATTAATATCTTTAAACGCATTATGATATTCACCATAAGCATCAAAAATAAAGAAATTCGACTTAAATGGCATTACATTAGGATTTGTAAAAACATTTTGTAAAAGTCTTGCAACCCCACACGATTTACCACTACCAGTATTACCAAATACAGCCATATGATTTGAAAATAAGGCATTAATATCCATTCTAATTGGATAATCATCATATAATGGAGAAACACCTAATACCATACTTCCAGGATTATCTTCCCCAACAATTAAACCAACCTCATCACGATTAATAACTCTTAATTTAGCTTGTAAAGTAGGCTTTCTAATAACACCTGGAATAAATTTATTATTAACAACTTCACCAAGAAATCTAACTTTAACTATTTTTTTATCAATATCTTCAACTTCACCTAAAATTTTTTTATTATCATCATCAAACATAACATGCATGTTCATTAAATTTTGTGCAACAGGAGTACCATCTGGAATCTCTATATGCGCTAAGTTATCTGTTAAATATACTATTTTCCCAAACATTTTTATTCTTCCCTTCTTATATCAATTCTTCTATTTGTTCTTTAATATCATCATCTAAATCTTTAATGATTTCCATTATCTCTAAACTCTTACGACAAAGTCCAAGTTTATCTTCATAATATAACAATTTATTTTCAGTATCTTTTATTTGTTTATGGATAGCATTTCTACTAGTATTACAGTTTTCAGCAATTTCTGCTAAACTCAAATTATTGAAATAATAACTTTCAAAATAATTTTTTTGTTTGTCAGTCAATAATTCACCGTAATAATCATAAAGACCTGATAAATAAATTTCTTTATCCATTTCCACTATATAAACACCTCCATCATGAGTAATAATCCAAACATCACACATAAAGGTGTAATATATTTTGATTTATAAAATAACTTATTATTTAATGCTATTACAAATACTAAACATCCAAGTAAAATTTCTAATAGCGGTAAATAACTTTTTTCAAAAAAGTATCCAATTGTTAAATAAAATACCGAAGAAGCAAATACAGTTTGTATTAGTGTAGTAACACTTTCTAATTTATTCATCATTAGTCACCTAAATCCTTAAATAATCCATAAATGTATTTTTCAACATCAAATACACGTAAATCATCTAAATGTTCACCAAGACCTACAAATTTTACAGGGATATTTACAGTCTCTTTTATAGCAAGTACAATACCACCTTTAGCAGTACCATCAAGTTTTGAAAGAACTACACCAGTAATATCAGTAATTTCTTTAAAATTTTTAGCTTGGCTAATACCATTTTGACCAGTAGTAGCATCAATAACAAGTAATGTTTCATGAGGAGCATTAGGTATTATATTACCAATTACTTTGTTAATTTTATCTAACTCTTTCATTAAATTAACTTTATTTTGAAGTCTACCTGCAGTATCAACTAAAACAACATCATAATTATCATTCTTTGCTTCAGTTAATCCATCATAAATTACACTAGCAGCATCATGTGTATCTTTTTTTACACAACGACATCCAACACGTTTAGACCATTCTTCTATTTGTTCAACAGCACCAGCTCTAAAAGTATCACCTGCAATCATCATAACCTTTTTACCTTCACGTGTAAGTTTATGTGCAAGTTTACCAATAGTAGTAGTTTTTCCAGCACCATTTACTCCTACAAAAAGAATTACAGTTGGACCATCACTTTGATAATTTATTTTATTTACTATTACTTCATTGTTAATATATATTATAAACATCTCATCAACAATAATTTCTAATAAATCTTTTGAGTCAGTAATATTCTCCTTTTTTACTCTTTGTTTAAGTCTATCAATAAATTTCATTACTGTTTCTACTCCAATATCTGCAGAAATTAAAATTTCTTCTAGATCTTCAAAGTATTCCTCACTGACAACTTTATGTCTTGTATTAAGAAGATTTAATTGATTTTTAAATACTTTTCGAGTTTTTTCTAAACCCTCTTCGTATATTTGGACATCTTTTTTTTCTTCTCTTATTTCATTTGTTGTTTCATTTTCTTTTGTATTGAAAAGTTTTTTAAATTTGTCAAACAATCCCATCTATTCACCTTCTCTACCTACTAACATTTTACACTATTATTACTCAAATTACTAGACAAAAGTCAAAAAAAAAGTTATAATTAGATAGTTATTTTATATGAAATTTTTTTGAAAGGAGCATTAGATGAAAATTTTAGATAATGCTGACACTAAAATATTTGCACTAGGCGGTTTAGGCGAAGTTGGTAAAAATATGTATTGTGTTATGCATGAAAATGAAATAATAATTACGGATGCAGGTGTAACATTCCCTGCAGGTGAATTAATGGGAATCGATTATGTAATACCTGATTTCACATTTTTAAAAAAGAATGAAAACAAAATTAAAGGTTTATTTATAACACACGGACATGAAGATCATATTGGCGGAATACCTTTTTTACTACAAATGATTAACATTCCAGTTATATATGCACCAAATCAAGCTGTCGGATTAATTAGAAAAAAACTAGAAGAACGTAATATTCAATATAAGAAATTATATGTTTATACTGAAGAAACAGTAGTTAAATTTAAAACAATGAGTGTAGAATTCTTTAGGACTACACATTCTATTCCAGATTCACATGGTATATGTATTCATACACCAAATGGAAATATTGTTACAACTGGAGATTTTAAATTTGACTTAACACCAATAGGCCCTATGGCTAATTTATATAAAATGGCTAAACTTGGAAAAGAAGGAGTTAGTTTACTTCTTTCTGATTCTACTAATGCATTAAATGAAGGATTTTCTATGAGCGAATCTAAAGTTGATGAAGCATTAAGAGATATTTTCCAAACACATAAAGGAAGAATAATCATTGCAACATTTGCATCAAATATTTATAGACTTAAACATATAGTAGATACATGTAAAAAAATGGGAAGAAAAATTGCCGTATTTGGAAGAAGTATGGATAATAACATTGAAATATCAATCCAAGGTGGATATATTAAAAATAAAGATATATTTGTTACACCTGATGAAGCAAATCACTTACCACCAGGAAAAGTATGCTTATTATGTACAGGAAGTCAAGGAGAACCATTAGCTGCACTTTCAAGAATTGCAAACGGAAATCATAGACAAATTAAATTACAAAAAGATGATATTGTAATTTTCTCATCATCAGCAATACCTGGAAATGCACTTAGTATAGCAAGAACAGTTAATAAATTATATTTAAGAGGAGTAAAAGTGTATACTAATACTTCCCTATCAGATATACATACAAGCGGACATGGTTCACAAGAAGAATTAAAATTAATGTTAAGATTGATTAATCCAAAATACTTTATGCCATTCCATGGAGAATATAGAATGCTTAAAGCACACGCAGATATTGCTGTAGATTGTGGAATACCTAGAGAAAATACATTTATATTATCTAATGGAGATGTATTAAGTCTTTACAAAGGAAAAATAACAAGAGCAAAAAGTATTCAAGCTGGGGATGTATATGTAGATGGAAATAGAATTGGAGACGTATCAAATGCTGTTATGAAAGACAGAAAAATAATGGCAAATGATGGAATTGTAGTCGTTATAGCTAACATTGATGTAGTTAATAATAAATTATTAGGAAATCCTAATATTACAACAAGAGGATTTGTTCAAGTTAATGAAAATCAAGAAATGCTTAGAAAATTAGAAGAAATTGCAAAGCATGCGATTAATCAAAAAATTACTAAACAAATAAACTATACTGAAATTAAAAATCAAATTATCCTAGAATTATCTGCTTTCATTAGTGAAACGACAGGACGAAAACCAATTATTTTACCCGTAATTATGAATATTAAAAAAGAGACTAAATAAAAGTCTCTTTTTTTATCTTATTAATTTAACTCGAATATCAACCTAATTTTGCTTTAGATATATACTTCTCCACTTAATATATCAAAATTTTCTTTTCGTAATATCACCTTATACTATAAAAAAAAAATATAGAATGATACTACTACCTGTCAAGTACTCACTAAATAAAAAGATAAATTAATTTGAATATTTTAGACGATACTGTACAGGTGACAAGTATCCAAGATTCTTTTGAATACGTTCATTATTATACCAATGAACGTATTTTTTTATTT
>JALERC010000030.1 GCA_022763805.1 Mycoplasmatota bacterium
TTTGATAACTTCGTATTTTTCTTGTTCATTCATTCTTAATTTTACCTCTTTCATTTTTCCACCTCAGTGGAGTATTATATATTAACTTGAGACATTTTCAAAAGTTAATACTTAAGACATTATCATAAGTTAATCATAAATAAAATTAAAACAAAATAATATGTTTTGACAATATCCTGATTTAGTGTTATTATATTGTAATATTTTTTTAGTGGGTGATGTTATGAAGAATTTATATTATATTGTTGGAACTATATTTGCAATATCTATTTTTACAAATATTATCTTTTCAAATATGTTTAATAAAAACATTAAATTAAATTATTATGGTTCTAAAAATAAGAAACGTATTATGAAGCTTTTTAAGAAACATATTATAAATAATGAAAAGCGTGAACAAAAAATAATGAAAAAACGTGAAGAAAAGAAAAAGAAAAAAATGGTTAGACAACATCTTATAGAATTAAAGATGGAAAGATTATCACAAATAGAAGTAGATAAATATAATAAAAATACATTAGAAAAAGCAAAACAACATAATCGCTTATTAACATTGGAAATTGAAAAAATACAAAAACTAAATTGTAAAGATTTTAAAGAGAAAAAGAAAATTGCATAATATTCTTTTTTTTTATGTTATACTTGTATTAGGTGATATGATGGGTGTGTTTAATGAATTGAATGTTTTGTTTGAAGAAACATATAGTACTATAAAAAAAAGAAAAGATAAAAAAAATATAAATAATTTAAAAGATAAAACTGGGAAATTACAAGAAAAGAAGGATAATAAAATAAAGGGTGTAGTTAATTTGGAAATAAATAGAAGAGGTATAAAATCATGAAAAATCTTAAAACATTACAATTTTTTTTAGTAGTAGTTATGTTTTTATGTTTTGTTTTATTTTTATATAATTTTATCACACATGTTAGTTATATATTACCTTTGGTAATAATGATTATTGCATTTATAGGAACAATGATTTTATCTATTATCATTAATAAAATGGATTTTGATTATAAAAGATTAATAAAATATGAAAATGAAGATAAAATTAGAATAGAAGCAATTAATAATGTTGAAAATAGACTTAAAAAAGAAGGAAAAAATAATACGATAACATATATAGAAAAAAATAAATTAGTAGAAGATGAAATAGATAGATTAAAAAAACAATAAAAAAGAGAAGATATTATTAAATATTTTCTCTTTTCATTTTGTATCTTGTTTCAGTTTCATCTATAACTTTAAAACCTAGTTTAGTGTATAAATTAATTGCTTTTTCATTATTCTTATAAACCCATAAATATACATTTTTATTTTTTACACTATTTATTAAATTTGTTCCAATTCCTTTATTTCTGTATTCATCATATAAATATATTTCGTCAATTAAGACTCCGTCTTCAAAATTTCTTACTAAAAATATTCCAGCAATTGAATCATTTATAATAATCATTTTAGTGTCATCTAAAAACTCTTTAACAGACACATCAACATATTCTTTTATTTTATCCTCATTTCCTTCTCCAAATTCATCAGGACTTGAAAATATTGTTTCTAATTTAATATCTTTTATCAATTCGATATTCATCTCTGTTGCTTTAATTAACTTATACATAAAACCACCTGTGAAGTATTATATCATCTTTTTTTGTATAATTCTAGTTTGATTCACTTATTTTTTTTATTCCATCCTTAATAAATAACATTACAGTTATTGGATTACTTTCATCAATTATATTTTTATATTCCTTTTTAATTTTATCAACATTTTCGTAATAATATTTTTTGTCACTTTTGTTTTTTATAACTCTTTTTTCTATTTTAGATAATTTTTTTATTTTTTTATTAAATTCTGTATTTCCTTCTTCAATGTTTTCATTAATAATATCAATATTATCATATAAATGATAATTATTTTTTTTAATAATTTTAAATACATATTTAAACGCATAGAATATAATATCTAAATTTAAAATAGAAGTTGTATATAAATATTCGTTTTCATAATATGTTGTTTGTTTAATTATATCATTTCCATAGATGCATCCATATGTTTGATCTATCATATTTTCCATGTATTCTAATTTTTCTTTATCTAAATTAGATTCTATAATTTCATTTATAATGGAATCTAATTTATTCAAATTCGATATATAATTATATCCAATCATAAGTTTAAGTTCTTTTTCATCTTTGTCTTGCAATAAATTATTTTTATATATTTCTAGTCTTCTTTTTTCAAGTAAGTTTTGAATTATTAGAATAATAATAAATATAAAAGTGACAATAGACATTAATATTATTATGTTTTTCATATTATTACTCCTTTTCACTATGTTAATTATTATATCAAAAATAAAATAAATTGTAACAAAAAAATGAATCATTTGATTCATTTATTTTAAAAACCTAATTCACTTAAAATACTATCGACTTCATTTTTATAGCTTCCGTCAACATCTAAATACATTAAAGTATCACCCTTACGGCTAACAACATAATATGTATCTTTACTTGTTAGAGTATATTTAGAATACTTATCTTTAGAAACAGAAGTTTCTTTATCTTTTTCAGTTTTGTTTTCTCTAAATGCACTTCTGTTGACAGTAAAGGAATTTTTACATGCATCTACACTTTTAAAAATTAAGAATTCTATTTGATAACCTGCATTTTCATTTGATGCTATTAATGCAGTTTTTACTAAGTCTTGTTTACCTTGGTTGTATTGTTCAATTACATTATAGATTTTGAATCCTTTTTTCTCCATAATAGATGTAAATTTTTCTCCATCTAAATTCTTTTTATTACATCCTGTAAATAAAAATAAAGAAATAAGTAAAGTTAAATATAATTTTTTCATATTATCACCAACCCATTACAATATAATTTTAACAAAAAAAATTGTTTATTGCAAATAAAAACATGCTATAATTAGAAGAAGTGGGAGGTTATTATGAAGAGAGAAGAATATTTAAATTGGGATGAATATTTTATGGGTGTTGCAAAACTTACTGCGATGAGAAGTAAAGACCCTAATACACAAGTTGGTGCTTGTATTGTTGATAATGAAAAAAGAATCTTATCAGTAGGGTATAATGGAGCACCTAATGGATTTGACGATGACAAATTTCCATGGGATAGATCGGGTATTCCTCTAGAAACAAAATATTTATATGTTTGTCATGCTGAAATGAATGCAATTACAAATTTTAGGGGTTCTAGAAAAGATTTAAAAGATTCTACTATATATGTAGATTTATTTCCATGTAATGAATGTGCTAAACAAATAATTCAATCTGGTATTAAACATGTAATTTATTTATGTGATAAATATGCTGATACTGATGGTGTTAAAGCAAGCAAAAGAATGTTTGAAGAATGTGGTGTGACATACCAAAAATTAGATGTTAATAAAGAGATTAAAATTGACTTAAAATAATATTTTTAAGTCTTTTTTTATGATATAATTAAAATGGTGATAATATGAATAAAAAATATGGATTTACATTGGTAGAACTTCTTTCAATTATTATAATAATAGGGTTACTTGCAACTATTCTTATACCTAATATTTCAAATATAATTGATAAAGCTAAAAGTAAAACTTTTAAAGAAGACGCCAAAGCAATTATAAGATCGGCAGAAAACTATTTTGCAGATAATGAATTTTCATTACAAGAGGGAGAATGTGTAGAAATACAAAGTGGAGAAATAGAATTAAAAGAAGATTCTAGAATAACCGATGGGAAGGTATGTATTATAGATTCACAACCTTATTTAATGCATATAACTGATGGTAGTATGTGTGTTAGTGGTCATAGTGGTTCTTTAGATGTCTATCCTTGCGGTGAAAAAAATGTTGTTATTTTTTCTGGAGATGCTATTGGAGAATCAACAACACCTATAAAAAATATTCCTAGAAAGGCTTTTATTATTAAAAATGGTGATAAATTAATTGATCATATCGGAAAATATAAAGAAACTCTTTATGGTATGGATTTTTATAATTTTTGGGGAGATATAAATAATGAAGTTTATCCTTATTTATGGGATAATGAATTTAATGACAATACAATAGTATCTAATGATATTGTTTATAATGCACAATCTATATATAGAAAAAACATAGTTACTACAGGTTTAACTGATGGTAAATATTATATTTATTTTGTTGATGATCAAAGATATACGTTGGGATATGATGGCACAAATAATTATGATTTACTTCTTGTAAAGAAAAATAAATTTGTTTGGACTTTAAATAAATATAGTAATAATAATTTTATTTTTTATGCAGTTGATAATAAAGGACTAGATATAAAGGGTGCTAATTATGCAGCTGGTACAAGTATACAATTATATAATATTTCAAATGTGCAACAAAATCAAAGATTTGATCTTATAAATAATAATACAAATAGAGGTTATTATACGATAAAAACAACTAATAATGACAATTTTTATTTTGGATTTAATGAAAGTAATTTGGCTATTAATAATCAAATAAAATTAGTTTCTAGTTCGTCTAGTAATAGTAAACAGTTTGTTTTTGTTAAAGCTGAATGAAAAAAATTATTTTTCATATAGATGTTAATAATGCTTTTTTATCGTGGACTGCTGTTGATTTACTAGAACATGGATATAAAATTGATATAAGAAATGAATATGCTGTTATAGGTGGTAATGAAGAAACAAGAAGTGGAATAGTACTTGCTAAAAGTACACCTGCTAAAAAATTAGGTGTTACATCGGCAGAAACATTATACCAAGCTAGAAAAAAAGTTCCAAAACTTCTTGTTTTTCCGCCTAACTATGAACTATATAAAAAAATGAGTAATAAATTGTTTTCTCTTTTAAAAGAATATACTCCTGATATTGAAATAGCATCTATAGATGAATGTTATTTAGATTATGGGAAAGTTAAACTATTATATGGTGATGAACTCGAATTTGCACATATGCTAAAAGAAAGAATAAAAAAAGAATTAAAATTTACAGTTAATATTGGTATTGCTGAAAACAAATTATGTGCAAAAATGGCATCTGATTTTGAAAAGCCTGATAAAATACATACTTTATTTAATGATGAAATAGAAAGTAAAATGTATCCACTTCCTATAGGTGACTTATTAATGATTGGAAAAAAAACTGTACCTAAATTTCATGAAATTGGTATTTATACTATAGGTGATCTTGCTAATTATGATATAAAAAAACTTAAACGTTATTTTAAAAATCAAGCAGAACATTTAATAAATATGGCACGAGGAATTGATTATAGTGTTGTAAATAGCGAAGAATTTATTCCATCAAGTATTAGTCATGAAATTACAATACTAAAAGATAGTAATGACATTTTAGAAATAAAAGAAGTATTATTTAGTTTATCTGATATGGTTGGAAAAAGATTACGATATCAAGATAAATATGCTAAAACAATTAGTGTCATACTTAAAGATACTAATTTTAGAAGATTTAGTCATCAAAAAAAATTAATTAATGGTATTAATACAACTAATGATATTTTTAAATATGCTTGTATTATTTTTGATGAATTTTATGATAAAAGAAAAGTTAGATTAATTGGAATTAGATTAGATGACTTTACAGATGAATGTACATATCAACAGTCTATTTTTGACAATAATAATAATAAAAATGATGAGATACTTGAAAATATTGTTGATAAAATAAACAATAAGTATGGATCAAGTGTTGTAAAAAAGGCTAGTTTATTTAAAAAATAAGGATTTCAATAATCCTTTTTTTGTGTTATGATTAAGAAAGTAGGAGGTATATTTAATGAATGATGATAATTTGCGATTGATAGTTCTTGATAATTGTAAAGAACTAGGTGAAAAAGTTAATGAACATATTAATAAAATTAGAGGAACAAATAAAAATTATATTGTTCCAATTGATGTTGTTAGATTTAATAATGGGGAAGGTAAATTAACAATTAAAGATTCTATTAGAAAAAAAGATTTATATATTTTATCTGATGTAGGAAATTATTCTTGTACATATGAGATGTATGGATTTACTAATCATATGGGTCCAGATGAGCATTTCCAAGATATTAAAAGAGTATTTTATGCAGTTAGAGGACATACTGATGATATTAATGTTATAATGCCTTTACTTTACGAATCACGTCAACATAGACGTAAAAGTAGAGAATCACTTGATTGTGCTATAGGACTTCAAGATTTAGTGCATTTAGGTGCTAAAAGTATTATTACTTTTGATGCTCATGATGTTGGAATTCATAATGCTATTCCAAGAAATTGTTTTGAAAATTTTTATTGTACTAACTATATTATCAATGATATCATAGATAATGAAAAAATTGATTTTAAAAATATGTTAGTAATTTCTCCAGATACTGGTGCTGTTGACCGCGCTAGAGTATATGCTGATATATTACGAACTAATGTAGGTATGTTTTATAAAAGAAGGGATTTGACCAAAATAGTTGATGGTAAAAATCCAATAATAGAACATAAATATATTGGTGATGATGTTAAAGGTAAAAACTTGCTTATTGTGGATGATATGATAGCTAGTGGTGATTCTGTAATTGATGTTGCAGAAAATCTTAAAAAACTAGGTGCCAACAAAGTATTTGTGACAGCAACATTTTCTTTATTTACAAAAGGTATTAATAATTTTAAAAAAGCACATGAAGATGGTATTATTGATAGAGTATATACTACAAACTTAACATATATGAACGAAAATTATAAAAAGGAAGAATGGCTTAAAATTGTTGACTGCTCTGAACTTATCGCAGTTATTATTAATACATTAAATTATAAACAATCTTTATCACCAATTTTAAAAGAGAAAGAAAAAATACTTACAAAATTAAAACCTTATTTAAAATAAGATGTCTTTTTGACATCTTTTTGTTATAATGTCTTTAGGAGGGTATAAAATGAACGAAATAATAATAAAAGAGATAGCTAATCAACTTAATATTAGAAGTGAACAAGTATTAGCTGTACTATCTATGCTTGAAGAAGGAAATACTATACCTTTTATTGCTAGATATCGTAAAGAAAAAACAGGAGCACTTGATGAAGAACAAATTAAAACAATTAATGAATATTACGAATATCAAGTAAACTTATTAAAAAGAAAAGAAGATGTTATTAGATTAATTGATGAAAAAGGTTTAATGACAGATGAATTAAGAGAAAAAATTATGTCTGCTAATAAATTAGTAGAGGTAGAAGATTTATATAGACCATATAAAGAAAAGAAAAAAACAAAAGCAACAGAAGCTATTAAAGCTGGACTTGAACCTTTAGCAAAAATGATTTTATCATTTCCAATTAAAGGTTCTATAGAAGAATTATCAAAGAAATTTATTAATGATAATATTAAAAATGTTGATGAAGCTGTTACTGGTGCATCATATATTATTGCCGAATATATTAGTGATAATGCATATTATAGAAAGAGTATAAGAAATACAACATATAGAATGGGTACATTAGTTTGTAAACTTAAAAAAGATGCTAATGATCCTAAAAAAGTATATGAAATGTATTATGATTATAAAGAACAAGTTAAAAATTTAAAACCACATAGAGTTCTTGCTATAAATAGGGCAGAAAATGAAAAAATAATAACTGTAAATATAGATGTAGATGTTGAAAATATTTTAGGTTATTTAGAATCTAAAATTATTAAAAATAAGGAATCTTTTATTGTGAATATTGTAAAAGATGCTATTAAGGATTCTTATAAAAGATTAATTGCTCCTTCAATAGAAAGAGAAATTAGAAGTGACTTAACTGAAATTGCTCATGAAGCTGCAATAGAAAATTTTAGTAAGAATTTAGAATCTTTATTACTTACTCCACCAATGAAAGAAAAAGTAGTATTAGCATTCGATCCTGGTTTTGTTAACGGATGTAAATTAGCTGTTATTGATAAAAAAGGTAAATATTTAGAATCTCTAATTGTTAAACCATTTATGAATAATATTAATACTACACAGTTAAATACTATTAAAGCACAAATTATGATGCTTATTAAAAAATACAATGTCGATATTGTTTCAATTGGTAATGGTACTGCTTCTCGTGAAAGTGAAAAATTAATTAGTGAAATAATTAAAGAATATAAATTAAATTGTAAATATGTAATTGTATCTGAGGCAGGAGCATCTATATATAGTACTGAAAAAGTTGCTCAAGAGGAATTTCCTGATCTAAGTCCTAATGAAAGAAGTGCCGTTAGTATAGGGCGTAGACTTCAAGATCCTTTATCAGAATTAGTTAAAATTCCACCTGATGGTATTGGTGTTGGTTTATATCAACATGATGTTAAGGGTAAAAAACTTAATGATAGTCTAGATTTTGTTGTTACTAAAGCTGTTAATAGTGTTGGTGTTAATATTAATACAGCATCTCCTTCATTGTTAAAATATGTTTCTGGTATAACTAAAAAGAATATTGAAAAAATTATTGATTATAGAGAAAACAATGGAAGAATAAATTCTAGAGAAGAAATCAAAAAGAAAAAATTACTAAGTGATAAAGTATATGAACAAGCAATAGGTTTTTTAAGAATAACTGATGGAATTAATCCCTTAGACCAAACAGGGATACATCCAGAAAGTTATGATATTGCAACTAATTTGCTTAAAAAATTAGATTTTACAATTAAAGATTTGGGTAGTGAAAAACTAATAAATAAGATTAATACTTATGATATTGAAAATCTAGCTAAAGAATTAAATACAGATATATATACTTTAGAAGATATTGTAAAATCTTTAAAAAGTCCTATGCTTGATCCTCGTGATGAAATGCCACAACCACTTTTAAAAAGTGATGTTTTAGATATTAAGGATTTAAAAAGGGGTATGAAATTACAAGGAACAGTTAGAAATGTTATCGATTTTGGTGCTTTTATTGATATTGGTCTTCATAATGATGGTTTAGCGCATATTTCTAAATTAACAAAAAAATATATTAAACATCCTAGCAAAATATTAAGTGTTGGAGATATTGTTGATTGTTATGTTGATGAGGTAAATGTTGAAAAAGAAAAAGTAAATTTATCTTTAATAGATCCAAATGAAAAATAGAAAAATTATTTCTATTTTTTTTTACATAAAACATTATTGAAAACATATTATTTAGATAGTATAATTTCTAATAGGAGGTAAATATGTTACAATTAAAAGAAATTAAAAAAAGTTATAAAACAGGTGATTTTATTCAACATGCCTTAAAAGGTATTGATGTTCAATTTAGAGAAAATGAATTTGTAGCAATACTAGGTCCTTCAGGATCTGGTAAGACAACAATGCTTAATATTATTGGTGGTTTAGATCGCTATGATTCGGGAGATTTAATTATTAATGGAAAGTCTACAAAAGAATTCAAAGATCAAGATTGGGATGCTTATCGTAATAATTTCATTGGTTTTGTATTTCAAAGTTATAATTTAATTAATCATATTTCTGTTTTAGAAAATGTTGAAATGGGAATGACATTAAGTGGTCTAAATTCTAAAAAAAGAAAGAAAAAAGCTTTAGAATTACTTGATAAAGTAGGTTTAAAGGATCATGCTCATAAAAAACCAAACCAATTATCTGGTGGTCAAATGCAACGTGTAGCAATTGCTAGGGCTTTAGCTAATAATCCAAAGATTATAATGGCTGATGAACCTACTGGTGCTCTTGATACTAAAACAAGTATTCAAATAATGAATTTAATTAAAGAAATTGCGAAAGATAGATTAGTTATTATGGTTACTCATAATCCTGAGTTAGCTAATAATTATGCTTCTCGTATTATAGAATTTAAAGATGGTAACTTAGTAAATGATTCTAATCCTATTAAAGAAGATGAAGTTATTAAGAATGATATAAAGATAAAAAGAACTTCAATGAATTTCTTAACAGCATTAAATTTAAGTTTTAATAATATTATTACAAAATGGGGAAGAACATTAATTACAGCTTTTGCATCTTCTATAGGTATTATAGGTATTGCTTTAATACTATCTTTATCTAATGGATTTGATATTCAAATTGATGAGTTTGAGGCTAATACATTATCAAGTTTACCAATTGGTATTACTCCACAAGTTGCTAATGTAGAAAGTAGTCGCATTGAGTCAAATAAAAATAGTAAAAAAGAAGATAAAGAAAAAGGAAAATATCCTGATATTGATTATATGATACCTTATGATGCTTCTGTTAATTTAAAAACACATATAAATAAAATTGATAAAGAGTATATTGATTATATAGAAAATATAGATCATGATCTAGTTTCTGCTATTTCTTATTATCGTATGACTAATATTAATTTACTTGCTGATGTAAATGGTAAAAAACAAAGTATTTCTAGTAGTAGTATAAATATGAGTGCTCTTCCTAAAAATTTGGGTAAAAATACTTATATTAAAGATAATTATGATTTACTTGCTGGTAAATTTTCAGAAAATAAAAATGAAGTAGTATTGGTACTAGATAGTAAAAACAGAATAGATACTACATTGTTGGATGCATTAGGAATAGATTCTAAAGTTAAGAAAGTTTCATATAATGAACTTATAGGTAAAGAATTTAAGGTTGTTAAAAATAATGATTATTATATTAATTTAGGTAATGATACATATATTCCTAATCAAAATTATGAAGAATTATACAATAATGAAAATAATATAACTATTAAAATAGTAGGTATAATAAGGGGTAAAAAAGGTAATAAGTTAGCTAACATAATGACTGTAATGGCCGAAAATATGGGTATGAATTTAGTATCTAATATTGGTTATGAAGATGAACTTATTTCAGAAATTGTTGCTAATAATGAAAACTCAGATATTGTTAAATCACAAATGAATAATGATAATAATTGTGTATTTATGGGTGGTGCTCCTTTTGAAAACATTAATTTAACAAAAGAAATGGCATTAACTATGTTAGGCGCTAATGATTTACCTATGATGGTTAATATTTTTACAAAAGATTTTGATACAAAAAATGATATTTTAAATTATTTAGATGAATATAATAATGGTAAAGATGAAGAGAATCAAGTAATATATATGGATTATGCAGCAAATGTATCTGATTTAACTAGTAATATTATGAATGCTGTAACATATGTACTTATTGCATTTTCTGCAATTTCATTAATTGTATCAAGTATTATGATTGGAATAATTACTTATATATCTGTTTTAGAAAGAACTAAAGAAATTGGTATATTAAGAGCTTTAGGTGCTCGTAAAAAAGATGTTACTCGAGTATTTAATGCTGAAACATTTATTATTGGACTTACATCAGGATTATTAGGTATTATTATAGCTAGACTTTTACTAATACCTGCTAATGCAATTTTACTTGAGTTAACAGATTTGGAAAATGTTGCTCGTATGAATCCATACCATGCTTTATTATTAATTATAGTAAGTTTAATTCTTACATTAATTGGTGGATTTATTCCTGCAATAGTTGCAAGTAAAAAAGATCCTGTAGAGGCATTAAGGACTGAATAGAAAACTATTTTATAGTTTTCTATTTTTGCAAACAAATGTTTACTTTTATATTTTATATTTGATATAATGTTAATAACAATAGGAGGGATATAAATTGAAAAATAAAAAGGTAGTAATATCTGGAAGTAAAAGTTTATACGTTGAAGCTAAATATTGGAAAAAGAAATTTGAAGATATGGGTTATACTGTTTTGAATTATCCTCATGAGTGTGATGGAAATTTAGAAGAAGCATATAAAAAATATTTTGAGGATATTAAGAATTGTGATATTTTCTTTTTAATGAATGAAAGAAAAGGAAATATCGAAGGATATATTGGGGCTTCAGTTTTTTCAGAATTAACATATGCTGTTATGACAAATATTGTTGAAAATAAAGGTATTAAAATATTATTATTAGATATGCCTAGTATGGTATTATTCTGTTATGACGAAATAATTAAATGGCTTGATAAAGGTTGGATTGGATTTTATAAAGGTGAAGAACTATAATTATTTTTCAGTAAATGTCTTTCATAAAAAGAGTAAATTTACTCTTTTTTTATGATATAATCTATAATAGAGGTGGGATGGATGGCAAATTATGTACACAATAAAATTATATGTACAAAAGAAGTATTAAATAAATATTTTATAGATTATTATCCTTTTAATGACGAGGATAAATTAAATAAACCATATATTACATTTAATAATATTTTTAATGTAAAAAGCATTAATGAGTATTCTCCTAATATATATTATGGGTATGGATTTACTTATGATAAAATCGAAGATGACAAGTATGAAATTAAATTTTTTACTAGATGGTTATATCCTATAGAAGCTATACTTAAAGTAATTAGTCTTTGTAAAAATGATATTACTTGGTATGCATGTGAAGGAAATATGAATATAGTATCTAAGTTTTATTATAAAAATAAAAAAGTTTATGAAGATGTTTTAGATCTTAGTAATACAGATTTTGAAGATTGGTATAAAAATAATATTGAATCAGGAAAAATTAAATATGAATATCCAAATTCTAGTATTTGGATTTATAAACCTGAAGAAAAAAAAGGTTGGAAAAAATTAGATATTAAAGATCTAAAGAAAAAATACATTAATAAATATCCTGAAAATTTGAGTGGTAATATAAGATGAAGAAAATACTAATTTTTATAGTTTTGTATTTTAGTTTAATATTTAATGTTAATGCATTAGATATTAAAAGTAATAATGCAATTTTATATAATTTAAACGATGATACAATTGTTTTTTCTAAAAATGCACATGAAATTACTAAAATAGCTTCTTTAACTAAAATTATGACTACTATTGTTGCAATAGAAAATATTGAAGATTTAAATAAAACTGTTACAATGACATCAGATATGTTTAAAGGATTATACGAAGAAAATGCTTATCAAATAGGTTTAAGAGTAGGTGATGTTGTAACATATAAAGATTTACTTTACGCAACATTTATCGCTAGTGGTGCTGATGCTACTAGAGGATTAACACTATCATTAACAAATAGTGAAGAAGAATTCGTTAAATTGATGAATGATAAAGCAAATGAAATAGGATTAACTAATACTTATTTTACTAATCCTATAGGATTAGATGAAGATGGCCAAAAATCTACTGTTGATGATGTAGCTAAATTATTAAAATATGCATTAAAAAATGAAACATTTAAAAATATAATTAATACTAAATCATATCAAATTAATAATTTAACAGTTTATAGTAGTCTACATAAAACAGGAGAATACTATAATATAGATACATCATTTATTACTGGTGGTAAAACTGGTTATACATTAGAAGCAGGAAGATGTCTTGCTAGTATTGCAACTGATACGGAAAATAATATCAATTATTTACTTGTAACAACTAATGCTAGTAATACGCCAGATCATATTTTAGATGCTCATGATATATATAAATATTACTTTCAAAATTATAAATATCATACAATATTAAAAAAAGGTACCGATCTTGTAGATATTAAAGTTATTGATTCAAATATCAAAAATATTAAATTTAAAGCTCAAAAAAATATTACCAAATACTTAGATAATACTTTTAATATTAACAATGTAAAAATAAAATATGATGGTTTGGATATTTTATCATATAAAAATAAAAAAGGAGAGAAAGTAGGTACTATAAAACTAATTTATAATAATGAAGTAATAGACAAGTTTGATATAATATTAGATACTGAAATAAAATTTAATTTGTTTGTATATATATTTGCTAATTCACTTAGACGAACAATATTTTTTGGTTTTGTATTATTAATTATGTTTATAGTTATTATAAAAAGAAAAAAGACAACAAATTAGTTGTCTTATTTTTGTATATAATAACTATAATATTCTTCAAATAATAAATTTTCATCATGAATTATTTTAGCTGCTTCTATACCTACATATCTATAATGCCAAGGTTCAAAATCATATCCTGTTGTGTCTCTTGTATTTTCAGGATATCTTAATATAAATCCATATTTATAAGAATTATTAATCATCCAATTATATTCGTTAGTATATAAGAAATCTCTCAAATTATATGTAGAATATGTTTGAACATCAATTGCTAGACCTGTTTGATGTTCTGAGTGTCCTGCTTTAGCACTCATTAAATTAGTCCACCATTCACCATTAGTTTGAAGATATCCATTATATATAGATTGTTGTGTATAAAAATCTCTATATCCTGATTTAACTAATATATTTAATCCTTGATTTCTAGCATCATCACTTAATTTTTTAAATGCATTATAGGCTTCTTGATTCATTTGTCCTGTGCCATAATTAGATTCAATATTTACTAAATCTAATCCTGTAAATGAGTCGTTTAGATAATAATATTTATTTACTAACATTAAAATACCTTTTTCTGTATTTGTTTGTAATATTTTTGTATAAAATTCTCTATCTCTATCACAATTAACGTATTTTATGATTTCATCTATATTATTTTTTCCTGTATATTCTAAATATCTATTGACTCTTGAATTTACAAAATATTTATGATTAATAATATTTATCAATTTATCACTATATTCAATATTTAATCCTAAATTAACAATTTTTATAGTATCTTCAATACTTGCATCTATATTATTCTTTTTGTATTCTTTATATTTTGATAAATTTTTTATATCAAATCCTTTAGTATTTACATAATCCATTAACTCACTATCATATTCATTTTTTAAGGCATATTTTTTAATATTCTTATTTTTTATTATAATTGAAATATCATTTAGACTATATCCTATATTTTTTAATTTCATTTCATCAGTAATTATATCTTTTTCGGTCTTTACATCACGTGTCATTAAATAAGCATAACCTGTTGGAATAAGAAAGAACATAGCAAAAATGAATCCAAACAAAATCCATGATTTCCACATTTTTTTTCTTTTATATTTCATATTTATCACTCCACATAATAAGCATAGTATTCATCAAATGTAATATTTTCTTCATGTATAATTTTAGCTGCTTCTACTCCTACATATCTATAATGCCATGATTCATAATTATATCCTGTAATATCTTCCTTATCTTTAGGATATCTTAATATAAATCCATATTTATAAGCATTTTTAATTAACCACTTATATTCTTTTGTCTCTTCAAAATCATCCATAGTACTTTTTAGTGTTGATACATCTATAGCAAGTCCTGTTTGATGTTCTGAATATCCGGGTCTAGCAGCATAATTATCTGCATATATTTGACCTTTATTATTTTTATATCTTTTATATAATGATGATTGGTAATTAAAATCTCTATATGTTGAATTTGCAACAATAGTTAAGTTTTCCGATTTAGCGTCTTTACATAGTTTAATAAAGGCTTCGTTAACTTCACTTATTATTTTTTTACCTTTAAATGCAACAGATAATGGCATAGTAACTAAATCATCAGGATTATAATCTTCATCTAAATAATGGTGTTTATTTACAATCATTAATATACCTTTATTTAGATCAGTCTTTATATCATTTACATACCAATCACTATCTGCACCAACATTAATTATACTTACAATTTTATCATTATCAATTTCGGGATTTTGTTTTTTGTATTCTAAGTATTTGTCTAAGTTTTTCGATAAGTAATATTTTTCTTTCATAAAAACTAATATATTCTTATTATAATCTTTTTTAAGTAAAGTGTTTACTATTTCTTTATTTGTAAGTGCAAATGAAACTTCGTCAATAGTGTAACCTTTTTCAAGAAGTAAGTATTTATCACTGGTTACATATGAATTATATAAATAATAAGAAACTGAACCAACTATACTAATTACTACTACTGAAATAAGCACATAAGCGCTTTTTTTAAGTCGCTTTTTTTTCATATCATCACCCTAATAACAATTATACATTAAATAGGATAAAAAGCATAGATTTATTTACTAAACAATTAATTTATGATAAACTTATTTTGGAAGAAAAATGGTGATAAAATGATTTTAGAAGATTTAAATGTAGAGAAAGAATTAAAAATAGTATATATGGGAACGCCCGAATTTAGTGCTGTTGTACTAGAAGGTTTACTTAAACACTATAAAGTAAGAGCAGTTGTTTCACAACCGGACAAAAAGGTAGGAAGAGAAGGACGTATTTCTATGCCACCTGTAAAAAAAGTTGCAAATGATCATACTATATTAGTTGTACAACCAGAAAAAATTAGAGAAGCAATTTCTGAAATATTAGCTTTTGAACCTGATTTAATTATTACTTGTGCTTATGGACAAATAATACCTAAAGAAATCTTAGATTATCCAAAATATGGTTGCATAAATGTCCATGCTTCATTACTTCCTAAATTAAGAGGGGGAGCTCCAATTCATAGAGCTATTATCGAAGGTCATAGTAAGACAGGTATTACTATAATGTATATGGCAGAAAAAATGGATGCAGGAGATATTATTAGTCAAAAAGAAATTGAAATTGATTATAATGATACTACTGAAACATTACATGATAAGCTTGCTTTATTAGGACGAGATTTGCTTCTTGAAACATTACCAAGTATTTTAAATGGTACTAATAGTCGTACTAAACAAGATGAAAGTTTAGTAACATATGGATTTAATATTTCAAGAGATGATGAACATATTATTTGGGATAAAACAAAAAGAGAAATATATAATCAAGTTCGAGGATTATATTCATGGCCTGGAGCTTATACTAGATTAGAAGGTAAAATTCTTAAAGTTTGGGGATGTTCTGTTACAGATAATGTATGTGATAATAGTATTCCAAATGGAACTATTATAAGAACAGAAAAAGAAGGTTTTGTTGTTAAATGTTCTAATGGTGAAATATTAGTTAATTATCTTCAACTTGAAGGTAAGAAAAAAATGACAGGACAAGAATTTGTTAATGGTTATAAAAATTTAGTTGGAAAAATTTTAATGTAGGTGTTTTATGGATAAGGTTAGTTATTATTTTAAAATATTTAAGGAATTATGGGGGAATAAAAGATATCGTGCTTTAATTATTATTGGATGTTATGCTTTATTTTTTGGATTTGTTTTAATATCTCTTAATACTCCTGGTGAAAATAAACCTGTTTCTGAAATAACACCTTTGAAAAAAAATACACAAGATTTGAGTGTTTCTACTAAGTTAGAAAATGATGATGAATATAAAATAAAATATTTAGTTAATGAAGGTACATTATACGAGTATATTTATAATAAAGATTTAACATTATTAAAAATCGATAATACATATTATAAAGTTTATTATAATGTTTTAACTCCTTATGATATAAAAACTGGTCTAGAATTAAGTGGAAATTATCCATCTTTTGTGGTTAAATTTTGGAGATTTAATAAAGAAATTATTGGTAAAATGATTGATAATGCCGAAGTTATAAATGTAAATGGAGATGTTACAACATATTCTATTCCATCTTTATTTATAATTGAAAATATTAATGCTTCATTACCAATTTTGTATGATTCAAAAGTTAAGACAACTAATATTTTATTTGATGTTAAAGTTGTAAATAAAGAAGTTGTTCATGTTAAATTAGATTTAACTGATTATTATCATTTATATAGTGATAGTACTGATACTTATCAATTAGATTTAGAATTTGAGGGGAAATAATATGGATTTAGTGATTTTTGTTGTACTATGTGGAATAGTAGTACTATTTTTCAAAAAATTTAGTAGTTTTATTTATTTTGTTGCAATGACTGATATTTTTTTAAGAATTGTGACATTTATAAAAATACAACTATTTAAAGGTGAAATATATGCTATATTAGATAAATATGTTCCTGCAAACATACCGGCAATACTAGCAAATTATTCAGAAGGAATACTATATACAATACTTTTATGGTTATATGTTATTGGATATATAATTTTTGAAACATATATTTTTAAAACTTTTTTTAGAAAAGGTTAATGATTACATATATCATTGGTGTTGTTAATTTCATAGATAAAGAAAAAATTATTTTAGAAAATAATGGTATTGGATATATGATTAATTGTATTAATAAATATAAATTAAATGAAACAATTAAAATATATATATACCATCACAAAACCGAATTTTCGGATGAATATTATGGGTTTAATAAATATGAGAATTTACAATTATTTAAAGATTTAATGAACATTAAAGGAATAGGTTGTAAATTCTCTTTTTATATATCTTCAAATAATGTAAATGCTGTTAAAATGGCCATAAAAAATAAAGATATAGAATATCTTTCTAGTATACCTCATATAGGAGAAAAGATGGCTTTAAAAATAATAAGTGCTTATAAACCTAAAAAAATAGATAATATTGATTTAATTGAAACATTATTAACCTTGGGGTATTTAAAAAAAGATATATACGAAATTTTAGATAAAATAGATCCTAATGATAATTTAAACGAACAAATAAAACAATCGTTGAAACTTCTTTCAGAAAGGAAATGAAATGAATAAATTAATAGATTGTAATTATAATGATGATGATATTATGATTAGACCTAAAACTATAAATGAATATATTGGACAAGATAAGGTTCTTAATAATATTAAGGTATTCATTAAATCTGCAAAACTTAGAAATAAAATAATGGATCATACCTTAATATATGGTCCTCCAGGATTAGGAAAAACTACACTTGCAATGATTATTGCTAATGAAATGAATGCGGAGATAAAGTTTACTAGTGGACCATCATTATTAAAAAATGGTGATTTAATAGCATGTCTAACTTCACTTAAAGAAGGTGATATTCTATTTATTGATGAGATACATAGAATTCCAAAACAAATGGAGGAATTATTATATTCTGCCATGGAAGATTTTGTTGTTGATATTATTGTAGGAAATGAGAATAATCCTAAAAGTATCAGAATAAACATAGAGCCTTTTACTCTAATTGGTGCAACAACAAGAATTGGTGATTTAACTGGTCCTCTAAGAGATAGATTTGGAATTATTTCTAAATTAGATTATTATTCCATTAATGACTTATCTAAAATTATTAAAAGAACTAGTACTGTATATAATTGTAAAATTACGGATAGTGCTAGTTATAATCTTGCTAGACGTAGTAGAGGAACGCCTAGAATAGCAAATAGATTATTTAAAAGAGTTATGGATTATGCAGTTGTATATAATAATAGTATAATCAATGATAGTATTACTAATAATGCTTTATCTAATCTTCATATTGATTCTTTAGGATTAGATGAAGTTGATATAAACATACTAAAAGTAATTAATAATAGTTATAATGGTGGGCCTGTGGGACTTAAAGCTTTAGCTCAATCAATTGGGGAAGAAGTTACTACAATAGAAGATGTTTATGAACCTTTTCTTTTAAGAAATGGTTTAATTAAAAGGACAAGTAGGGGAAGAATGATTACTAGTAAAGGTATTGAATATATTAAATAA
>JALERC010000065.1 GCA_022763805.1 Mycoplasmatota bacterium
TGATTTTGACTTCTCGTTTGTTATCATCAAAAATATATTATGAAAATCATTGAATAATTTATATAATTTTAAAAAAAAAACGAGAAAATTTTTCCCGTTAATGTTTAAAATTTTTTGAGACATTTTCAAAAGTTATTGACATACTTTAAATAAAAAAAAGACTTATTTGTCTTTATTTTTTACTTTAATTTTAATATTATCAACAATATTTTTTCCTTCATTTACTAATATAGTGCAATAAAACTTATATAACTCATAAATATCTTCAGGCATATTAAAGCGTTCCTTTTGTCTTATTTCTATAAAAGATAGTAAATCGGTACCAAATTGTAATGATCTAGAATAACAATCACAAGCCATTTCAAGAATATCTAAAAGAGTCATATCATTTAAATTATCATAGTATTCTGGGTGATGTCTATTATTTTTCCAGTGAATAGAAATAGCCTTCTTCATAAAATCATCCATTGAAGCATTAGGATCTTTCATCGTATTTTTAGAATTATCTAAAGATGCAAATGCCATGATTTCTTCATACTCAAATTTAGAATTATCATGAACAGCACATCTTTTTAATAACTCAAGAGCTAAATCAAATTCACCATTTTTAATCAAATATTCTGAAAGTAATTTTCCACTTTCAAGAACATATTGTTTATGTAATATTGTATCCTCAATAAAACTTAATATTTTATTGTCCATTATATTTCACCCCACTGATTACGAAATATTATAGCACAATAAATTTAAAAAGCAATAAAAAAACTACCAAATGGTAGTTAATCTCATAATGGTGACCGGTACGGGATTCGGACCCGTGAATGCATGCGTGAAAGGCATGTGTGTTAAGCCGCTTCACCAACCGGCCGTTTTTAAAAAATCAAATGGTGGGCCTGAATGGACTTGAACCATCGACCTCACGCTTATCAGGCGTGCGCTCTAACCAACTGAGCTACAGGCCCATCTAATTTTTCAAAGGACTCTTTAATTATATATGATTTGAATTTATTTTGCAAGTACTTTTTTGAAAAATTTTAATTTTTTTAACTTCGCTTTTGTAAAGGTTTTCCTCTTTTCCCAAGCGCAAATTCATTATAACAAATGTTTTAATACTATGCAACACTTTTTTTAAAAAAAATGCTATTTTTTAGCATTTTCAATAAATTTGGTAAAAATTTTGCTAGAAAACTCATTATTTTCAAGTTCAGGATGCCATTGTACACCTAAAATAAATTTATTATCTTTTTTATAAATAGCTTCAATTACACCATCATCAGCATATGCACAAGGAATAAATCCATCTAAATTTGTAATACAATAATTATGCTTACTATTAACCATAATTCTATCGGTATTTAATATATCATGTAATAATGTATTTTTTTCTATATTTACATAATGAAAACTATTTTTATGATTCATTACTTTTTTAAAAGAATTATTAGTCATTAGTTGCATACCACAACAAATACCTAAGTATGGAATATCATTTTCAACACAATAATTATATATATTTCTATCACTTTCATATATCTTATAAGCGCCAGGTTTAATAATGCCATCTACAATACTTAAATCACTAGATGGGAAAATTCCAATAGGAATACCACCATATTCTACAATTTTATTAATTATTTCTCTATTAATTTCATATATATTATCACCATCAATATCATTATATGGCCATTCTACAACACCTATTATTGGTTTAATATAAATCACCCCTATAAGTATATTGAAAAAGCAAAAAAAAATAACCCAAAAGTTATTTTTTCTTAACATTAGTTTTACCCCTTTTCATTTTATAATTATTATCTACAATAATTTTATTACCATCTTCATTAAGAATATATTCGAAACCCAATCTTTCATATAATACTCTAGCTGGATTATTAATCATGACATCCAATGATAAATTTCCATCTAAGGAATTTATTAAAGATGATCCAATCCCACATCTTTTTATACTAGAATATAGTCTACTTATATATAATTCATCATCCCTCTTTTCATATTCAATAAAACCAACTAATTTGTCATCTTTATAACAAAACTTAAGAAAACAATTATTATTTTTAGTAATAATATCATTATTTAAATCTTCAAGTTTTCTCTTTAATACATTAGATTTCTGAATTCTTAAATCATTATGTTTTTGATTTTTTTTAAACTCATCATAATATTTGCCTAAACAAACATTTAATTCTAAGCCTCCTGTATTATATTTATCTATTTCAGTTTTATAATTTTTGTCTAAATGATATCTCATCATATTTTTTTTAATATAATTTATCTTATCTATATTAATAAGTTTATCAACCATAGACATAGATAAATCATATTCCATTGTATAAAATGAGATTAACGTATCTTTATCTAATAAATTTAAATCTACACTTTCTATTCTCATATTTATATTATATCACGTATAATACTGATTAGTAAATCGATGAAGTTGAAATACTTATCATTTACTATATAATATTATCTATTCATTTTATAAAATGAATAGATAATTTGCGATTGAGTTTAGGCAAATTATATCAAGGGTTTTAG